>NZ_RPSE01000259.1:0-8940 GCF_003949955.1 Streptomyces sp. WAC05292 | reverse complement strand
GCCATGCACACCGCCCCGCCCCCGCCGTACGCCGTCCCCGTCGAGGGCGCGGCCCCCTTCGGGCGGCGCCTCGCGCTCGTCGACCGGCGGGGCCGGCTCGTCCGCCCGCCCGAACTCGCCGCCGTCGGCCGGTTCCACCCGGACGGCCGCGGCGGCTGGACGGCCCCCGCCGCGGACCTCGCCGGGCGCTGGGGCTACCTCGACGGGCAGGGCGCATGGCGGGCCGAGCCGCACCTGGAACACGCCGGAGACTTCGACGACTTCGGGCTCTCCCCGTTCCTCTCCGGAGGGCTGTGGGGGTACGCCGACACCACCGGAGCCCCCACCGTCACGGCCCGGTTCACCGAGGCCGGACCCTTCCGGCACGGGCTGGCCGTCGTCCGCACCCCGGACGGCGTCGGCTACGCCACCCCCGACGGCACGGTCGCCATCGGCGGACGCTACCTCCAGGCGGGCCTGTTCGGGCCCGTCGGCCTGGGCGCCGTCCGCCTCGCCGACGGCCTCTGCGGCTACGTCGACCGAGCCGGCCGGATGGCCGTTCCCGCCCGTTTCGACGGTGCGCGGCCCTTCAACGCCGCCGGGACGGCCCCCGTCCTCGTCGGCACCGAATGGGGTCTGATCGACACCGCGGGGGAGTGGGTCGTCGAACCCCGCTACCGCATCCTGAACGCCTTCGACGACAGCGGCCTCGCCTACGCCGGCGCGGACACCGCCGAAGGCTCCTCCACCGGATACGTGGACGCCCGCGGGAACACCGTGCTGCGCCGCGAGAACGAGATGGACGACGTACCGGCCTGCGGCCTGGTCAAGGTCGGCGACGGCCACCGGCGCGGCTTCCGCGACGCGGCCGGCCGATGGGCCGTCCCGGCCGTGTACGAGTGGGCCGACCGCTTCGACGCCGGCGGCGCCTGCGTCGCCCGCGCCTGCGAGCCGCCCGCGTGGGGGGTGCTGCGCACCGACGGCCGGTTCACCCCCGTGCCGCACCCGGAACCCGTCACCGACGACGACGGCTGGATCACCGGCTTCGACGGCGGACACGGCCTGGCGCCGTTCCTCACGGCCGACGGGGCGGTGGCCCACGTCGACCGCGAGGGCCGCGACGCGTGCCGTACCGAGGCGACCGCCGACGGCGCCGCGGCCACCCTCCGCGACGCCTCCGGCGCGGCCGTCTGGAGCGTCGTCGCGGAGGCCGGAACCTTCGAGCCGCCGGAGGCGTGGCTCTCCGGGGGCGTCCGCCACTGCATCGACCACGACGGCGCCTGGGACGGCGACACCGCCGAGGCCGCCCGGCAGCTGCTGGCGGCGCCCGCCCGCCCCTTCCACCCCTGCTCGCTGATCTTCGGAGGCGACGACCCGTACGACCTGTCCGACCTCGACGCCCACGACCTGGAACGCGTCCGGGACGGCGCGCTCGCCGTGATCGCCTCCAAGTGGCTCGCCGGGGAGTGGATCGCGGAGTACCCCTTCCTCCTCGACCGCACCCAGGCCTGCTTCGACGAGATCACCCGCACCCTGGAACGGCGCCTGCGCGCCGCCTTCGGCGACCCCCTTCCCGGGGCGCGGAGCAGCCTGCGCAGCGGCGACGGCGAGTGGTCCGCCACCTGGGAGGTCGACGGCCGGCACCTGGTCCTGCAGTACTACGCCCAGATCGGCGACGGGGACACCGAGTTCCAGGTGTGGCTGGCGGCGGTCGACACCTGACCGCGACGGCCCGTACGCCGCCGGATCCGCCGGGCGGCGGCGGGGTTCAGCCGCTGCCCGGGTCCGGGAGCGGGGCCAGGCGCCGCCGCAGGAACTCCACGGTCCGCTCCCGGGCGGCCAGCGCGGGATGCCCCTCCTCCTCCCGGACCTCCCGCGTCAGCACCGAGTGCGCCTTCCGGCCGAAGCCCGCCGCGTTGCCCGGCCCGGAGTCCAGCTCGATGTACTCGAACGCGTCGCCGAGCCGGGCCCGGAGCGTCGCGAAGCGGTCGCCGGGGACCAGGCCGTCCCGGGTGAACCGGGCCCCGAGGACGCACAGCCCGTCCTCCCGCATGCGCCGGCCCACGTTCCGCAGCTCCTCCTCCGAGAGGCCCGCGTCCGCGCGGCGCGCGGCGCCCAGCGGCAGCGGCAGCGACGGATGCCCGGCGACCGCGGCGAGCACCGAGTCGTCGACGGCCGCGGCGAGCGCGAAACCGCCCGTGAAGCACAGGCCGACCACGCCCACGCCGGGTCCCGGCGTCCGTGCGGCGAGATCCCGCGCCAAGGCGCGTATCCAGTCGGCGAGGGGCCGCCGGGCGTTCAGGGCGAGGGCCCGGAACTCGCGGGAGACGCAGGCGCGCCCGATGACGGCCGCCGCACGGGCCGCGGACGGGGCGGCGCCGGGCGTCCCGAACAGCGACGGCACGGCCACGGTGAACCCGCTGTCCGCGAGGTGCCGGGCGAGCCCGAGGACCTCCGGGGTGATGCCGGGCAGCTCCGGCAGCAGTACGACGCCGGGCCCCACGCCCCGCTCGTACACGTCGTGGGCCGTACCGTTCCGGGAGAACCGGTCCCGGCGCCAGCCGTCGAGGGTGGAAACGGGCGCTGTGCCGCTCAAGATGACCTCACAGGGGAAGGCGTGCGATGCGGTGCCCCCGCAGTATGCCCGCCCCTTCCGCCCCCGGCACCGACCGGGGCCGCGCCCGGTGCATGCCGCGGTCCGCCGGGGGTAGGCGGCCGAGGAAGCTCGGACCCGCACTTCCCCCGGGAGGTTTCGATGGTCACGCCGCCGGCCGGAAGTCGGGAAGGTGCACACGGCGACGGAGCGCGGGACGCCCTCGCCGTCGAGGTCCGGCCGGAGGCAGGGACGGTCGTCCTCCTGCTGGCGGGCGAACTCGACCACGACACCGCCGAGCCCCTGCGCGACGCCCTGCAGGCCGCGCTCAACGCCCCGGCGGCGGGCGGCGCCCCGCACCTGCTGGTCGACCTGTCCCGGCTGCGGTTCTGCGACTCGACCGGCCTGAACATCCTGCTCCGCGCCCGCCTCGTCGCGCGCGCCGCCGGCGGGGCCATGGAACTGGCAGGGCCCACCCGGCAGGTCGCCCGGATGTTCCACCTCACCGGTGCCGACGGCGTCTTCCGCGTCCACCCCGACCTCGACACGGCCCTGACCGCCGGCCGGGCCGGGGATCAGGACACCTGAACGACGACCAGGCTCGTGTCGTCCTCGGTGTCCCCTTCGGCCGCCCCCATCAGCTGGTCCGCCTGGTCCTCCACCAGGCCCGGACGCAGCCGCTCCGCGGCCACCTGGAGGGAGGCGAGGCTCTCGTCCAGCCCCGTGTGCCGGCGCTCGATGAACCCGTCCGTGTACAGCAGCAGCGTGTCGCCGGCCTCCAACTGCGTCTCCCGCCCCTCGTACGCGGCCCCCGGCAGCGCCCCGAGCAGCACGTTCTGCGATCCGTCGAGGAACCGGGCGCGGCCGCTCCGCAGCAGCAGCGGCGGCGGGTGCCCGGCACCGGCCCACGCCAGGGTGCGGTCCGCCGGGTCGAACAGGGCGCACACCGCGGTCGCCGTCGGCTGGCCCGGCGTGCCGAGCGCGACGTCGTTGAGCCAGCCCATGAGCTGCTCCGGCGGGGCACCCGTGAACGCCAGTCCGTGCAGCGCGCCCCGCAGCGCGATCATCGCGGTGGCGGCTCCGATCCCGTGCCCCGCGATGTCCCCGACCGTCACCAGCACCCGTCCCCCGGGCAGGGGGTGCACGTCGTACCAGTCGCCCCCGACGCGGTCCTCCACGGCGGCCGGCCGGTAGCGGGCCGCGACCCGCAGCCCGGGGGGCGTCTCCAGCGACGGCGCCTCCGGGACGATCGCCTGCTGGAGCCGCAGCACCAGCTGGTCGCGCAGGGCCGCCTCGGCCTGGGCGGCCGACAGCTGCTCGAAGGTGGCGGTGAGCGCCAGCTCCGTGTGGTGCTGCACCGAGACGTCCTGGTACACGCCGGCGATGCCGACGAGTGCCGAGCCCGCCAGGACCGGCTCGGCGGCGATCCGCACGTGCCGCACCCCGCCGTCGGGCCGGTAGACCCGCACCAGGCACCGGCCGCCGGCGTGCAGGTCGGTGACCGACGCCAGCAGGTCGTCCAGGACGACGGTGTCCTCGGGGTGCAGCCGCTTGCCGAGGGAGCGCAGCGGAAGCGGCGGGCCGGCGGGGTCGAGGCCGAACACCGCGTACGCCTCCGGGCCCCAGACCGACCCGCCGGCCGTGTCGTCCTCGAACGTGGCCAGCCGGTCGAGCCGGTTCAGCGCGCGGGCGAGCGGTGCCCCGCGCGGGCTGCCCGTCTGCCACAGCACCGCCGCGCGCCCGCCCCCGAGCGGGAGGACCCGCACTTCGGCCATCTCCGGCCGGGGCGGCTCCGTCCCCGCTGCGGCGTCCGGCCGGGGGCCGGGCAGAGCGGGCGCGTACTGCGGAGAGCCCGCCGCGTTCGCCCGGGCGATCAGCCCCACCAGCTCGTCGTGGACGGACGGGTACAGCTGGGCGGCCGGCCGGCCGACGGCGGACGGGAAGGCCCCCAGCTCCCGGAGCGCGGCCGGGTTCAGGTAGTCCACGGTGTGCGCGGGCAGCCCCCCGGCCGCCGGCGGGCCGTCCCCGGCCGTCGGGCAGATCACCACGCCCGGATGGTCCAGCTGTGCCAGCAGGGCGGCGAGCTGCGGCGGCACGTCCCGCCCGGTGTCCGCCGCGTCCAGGTGGTGCGCGGCGGGCGTGCACAGGGTCGCGACGGTGTCCCGCGCGGCCGCGTCCAGGGGCGCCGGACCGGGCCACACGGCGAGCGCCACCCCTACCGTGCGGCCGCCCGCCTCCAGCGGCAGCAGCGCCCGCCCCGCGTCGGGCCGCCCGCCGGGCAGCCGCTCCCCGGGCCCGGGGCCCGAGGGCAGCCAGGCGGCCTCCCCGCCGGCCAGGACCCGGTGCAGTGGGCCGCCCGTCTCGGGCGGGATCCAGTGCCAGTGGGCGGCCTCCTGCGGGTCGGCGCCGGCCTCTCCGACCAGTTCCAGGCAGTCCGTCGGGGTGCGCCGCCACAGGTACACGGCCTCGGCGCCCAGCCGGTGCAGGCCGTTCTCCAACAGGGCGGCCGCCGCCGCGGCGGCGGTGTCCGACGACGCGGTCGCGGCGATGCCGCGCCGGACGCGGCGGGCCTCGGCGGCGGTCCGGTCCACCGCTTCGGCGGGCCCGTCGGAGACGTGCGTTCCGGCGGCCGCGTTGACGATGTCGGCGGCCAGGTCGACCGCGGACAGGCCCATCGACGCCGCCAGCCGCAGGAGGTGGTCGGTGGCCTCGACGGGGGAGAGGGCCAGTTGCCCGGCCAGTACACCCGAAGCCAGGTCGACCAGCCGGCGCCGCCCGCGCTCGGCGTGCAGGGCGGACACCTCGGCCGTCAGTTCCGCGACGGCCGAGGCCAGTCCACTGCGCGGCACGCTCATTGCGGCTCCGGGGCCTTCCCTGTCGGTGGCGGTGGCGGTGGCGGTGGCGCCGAGGCTTTCCATGGTGCGGGGGGACCGGCCGGCACCCCCGCCGTCCGCGGCCCCGCCATGTGCGGGCATCGCGGGGTCGATCTCCGTGTGCGTCTGCCCGGGCGTCCCTCCGGCAACCCCGCCCGGGAACGGCGGTCAGGTGTCGGCGGTCCCCAGCCACGTCCGGATCGTGGCGAGGAGTTCGTCGGGGTCCACCGGTTTCGTCAGGTAGTGCGAGGCACCGGCGGCCATGGCCTCGGACTGGTCGTCGGGCATCGCCTTCGCGGTCACCACGACGACGGGGAGCGACCCGCGGCCCGGCATCGCGCGGATCGCCCGCGTCGCCGCGTAGCCGTCCATGCCCGCCATCATCAGATCCATGATCACCAGGTCGACCTCCGGGTGCGAGGCGAGCAGGTTGATCCCCGCCGCGCCGTTGTCGGCCGTGAGGACCTCGTGCCCTGCGGTCTTGAGGATCTCCGTGAGCGCGTAGACGTTCCGGCTGTCGTCGTCGACGACGAGGACGGTCCCGGCGCCCGCTCCGGGCGCGTCCGCCGCCGGCGGCAGGGCCGCCTCGGCCGTCTCGGCCGTCTCGGGCGCCTCGGTCGTCTCTGGCGGCGCGCCCCCGACCGCCGTGCCGCCGACCGCGTCCCCGGCCGCGGGCCGGGCCGGCTGCTCCGCCCGGGCGACCGCCTCCGGCAGGTACAGGGTGAAGGTGCTGCCCACCCCGACGCTGCTCTGCAGGGTGATCGTGCCGCCGAGCAGCCGGGCCACCTCCCGGCTGATGGACAGCCCGAGCCCCGTGCCCCCGTACGCCCTCGCCGTGCCCCGGTCGCCCTGCTGGAACGCCCCGAAGACGGACTCGACCCGGTCGGCGGGGATCCCGATCCCCGTGTCGGCCACGCGGAACGCCAGCACCGGCCCGGCACCGCGCAGCGGCAGCGGGACCTCCGCCTGCGCGGCCTGCTCGACCCGGAGCGACACCTCGCCGCGCTCGGTGAACTTCAGCGCGTTCCCCAAGAGGTTGCGCAGGACCTGCCGCAGCCGGCCCTCGTCGGTGACCAGCCCCGCCCCGGCCCGCGGGGCGGCGCTGACGGTGAAGTCCAGCTTCCGCTCGTCCGCGACGGGCCGGAACGTCGCCTCCGCGTAGTCCAGCACGCGCTGGAGCGACACCGGCTCGCGGTGGACGTCCATGCGGCCCGCCTCCACCTTCGACAGGTCCAGGATGTCGTTGATGAGCTGGAGCAGGTCGGAGCCGGCGGAATGGATGACCGTCGCGTAGTCCACCTGCTTCTCCGTCAGGTTCCCGTCCGCGTTCTGCGCGAGCAGTTGTGCCAGGATCAGCAGGCTGTTCAGCGGCGTGCGCAGCTCGTGGCTCATGTTCGCCAGGAACTCCGACTTGTACAGCGAGGCGCGCGCCAACTGCTGCGCCCGCTCCTCCAGTTCCTGCCGGGCCTGCTCGATCTGGAGGTTCTTGCGCTCGATGTCCCGGTTGCGGTCGGCCAGCAGTGCCGCCTTCTCCTTCAACTCGGCGTTGCTGTCCTGGAGTTCCCGCTGCCGCGCCTGGATCTCCTGCTGGCGGGCGCTGAGTTCCGAGGTCAGCTGCTGCGAGCGCTCCAGCAGCTCGTCGGTGCGGGCGTTGGCGATCTGCGCGGCGACGTTCGCCCCGAGCAGCTCCGTGAACTGCTCCAGGAAGTCCCGGTGCACCGGCGCGAACGCGTGTACCGAGGCCAGTTCGAGAGCGCCCAGCACCTGCCCCTCGACCACGATCGGCAGCACGATCAGCACCGAGGCGTCGGCCGACCCGGTACCGCTGGAGATCCGCGCGTACCCGGGAGGCAGGTCCTCCACGAGGAGCATGCGGCCGTCGGCGGCGGCCTGCCCGACCAGCGACTGCCCCATCCGGACGCGGCGCACCCCCGGCGGGGCCCCGTCGGGCAGCCCGTACGAGGCGATCGCCGACAGCTCCGTCCCCTCGGGCCCCTCCTGCGCGAGGAAGAAGCTGCCGCACTGGGCCCGCACCAGCGGGGGCACCTCGCGCATGACCAGCTCGGCGACCTCGGCCGGACTGCGGCGGCCCTGGATCCCGCTGGAGATGCGGGCCAGGTTCGTCTTCAGCCAGTCCTTCTCCTCGTTGGCGCGGGTCGTCGCGCGCAGCGACTCGACCATCGCGTTGATGTTGTCGCGCAGCGCGCCGACCTCGCCCGGCGCGTCCACGGCGATGGTCCGCGTGAGGTCGCCGCGCGCCACCGCTCCGGTGACCTCGGCGATGGCGCGGACCTGGCGGGTCAGGTTCCCGGCCAGTTCGTTGACGTTCTCGGTGAGCCGCTTCCACGTGCCGGAGACGTCCGCCACCTCGGCCTGGCCGCCGAGCCGGCCCTCGCTGCCGACCTCGCGGGCCACGCGGGTCACCTCCGCGGCGAACGAACCCAGCTGGTCCACCATCGTGTTGATCGTGGTCTTGAGCTCCAGGATCTCGCCGCGCGCGTCCACGTCGATCTTGCGGGTGAGGTCGCCCTGGGCGACGGCCGTGGTGACCTGCGCGATGTTGCGGACCTGGTTCGTCAGGTTGTTCGCCATCGAGTTGACGTTGTCCGTGAGGTCCTTCCACGTGCCCGACACGCCGTGGACGGTGGCCTGCCCGCCCAGATTGCCCTCGGTGCCGACCTCGCGGGCCACGCGCGTGACCTCCTCGGCGAACGAGGAGAGCCGCTCGACCATCGTGTTGATGGTCTCCTTCAACTCCAGGATCTCCCCGCGCGCGTCCACGCGTATCTTCTGCGTGAGGTCGCCGCGGGCGACCGCCGTCGCCACCTGCGAGATGTTGCGGACCTGCGAGGTCAGGTTGTCGGCCATGCTGTTCACACCGGCCGTCAGCTGCCGCCACACCCCGCCGACCGGCGGCACCCGCGCCTGCCCGCCGAGCAGCCCCTGCCCGCCGACCTCCTCGGCCACCCGGGTGACCTCGGTCGTGACGAGGGACAGCTGTGCCACCATCCCGTTGTAGACGGCGGCGATCTTGCCGGGCAGCCCGCCCGCGTCCTCGGGCAGACGGGTGTCGAGGTTGCCGTCGCGTACGGCGGTCAGCCCCGCGAGCAGCTGCTCGAGTGTTCGGTCCGTCTCGTCCATGAGGCTTCCCTTGGCAGTCTCCTCGACTACTCCACTGTGGCACGGAGCACGCTTCCCGGCTCCCCGCCCGGCGGTGTGCGGGGGCCGCCGCCGGGCAGGAGCGGACCATGGACACGGCAGACAGGGCGGGCGCGGACCGCGCCCGCGCACGCGAGGCCGGCCCGGCGCCGCTTCCCGACGAGGGCGCCATGGTCGACGAGCACGGGCGCCCGCCCGGCGCCCCCTCCCGCCGCGGCACCGGCTCCGCGGCACCCCCGGCCGACCCCGACCGGTACGCCGCCGCCAACGCGGCCCCGGACCCGCCGGCCGCCCCGGAGCGGCCCGCGCCCGCCGGGCCGCCCGACCCTCCCGTAC
>NZ_RPSE01000258.1:0-8977 GCF_003949955.1 Streptomyces sp. WAC05292 | reverse complement strand
TGTGCGCCTCTCGGACGAGGAGGGATCCGGACAACTGGCCGACACACCGCCCGAGTCGGGCCGCGGCCCGACTCGGGCGGTGTGTCGGCCAGTTGTCCGGATCCCTCCTCGTCCGAGAGGCGCACAGGAGGCGGCCCTCCGGGATGATTCGCCCGGACCTGTCCGTGCAACAGGGTGGTGAGCCCACCGACTTCACCGACTTCACGGAAAGGAAACGGCGTTTCGTGAACTTCACACGCCTCGCGCCGGTACTCGCCGCCGCCGGTCTGCTCGCCACCACCGTCCCCCTGCTGTCCGCCCCGCAGGCGTCGGCCGCCGGCACCGGGGAATTCGTTCCGCGGAAGCCGGCGTGGCAGCGGTGCAGCCCCGACCAGCCGGCATCCTACGAGTGCGCGACCGTCAAGGTGCCGCTCGACTACCGGCGCCCCCAGGGGCGCACGATCGACATCGCGATATCCCGGATGAAGAGCGCCGACCCGGCCAAGCGGCACGGCGTGCTGCTGATGAACCCGGGCGGGCCCGGCGGCCCCGGCCTCGACCTGCCGTTGATGGCGGACGAGTTGATGCCGAAGGACGTGCGCGACCGGTACGACGTGATCGGCTTCGACCCGCGCGGCGTCGGGGCGAGCAGCCCGGTCACCTGCGGGCTGACCGACGAGGAGCAGGACTTCAACCGCCCGTACAAGGAGGAGTCCTTCCCGGCGGACGTCGCGTGGGCGCAGACGGTGGCCGAGAAGTGCCGCGAGAAGTCGGGGCAGGTGCTGCCGTTCATCACCACCCGCAACACGGCGCGCGACATGGACGCGATCCGCGCCGCGCTGGGCGAGAAGAAGATCAGCTATGTGGGCTACTCGTACGGCACGTACCTGGGCACCGTGTACTCGCAGATGTTCCCCTCCCGCACCGACCGCTTCGTCCTCGACAGCGGTGTGGACCCCAAGCGGGTGTGGCGCGGCATGATCCAGGTCTGGGCGACCGAGGCCGAGCCGGCGTTCGCGCGCTGGACGCGGTGGGCGGCCGAGCGGGACGGCGAGTACCGGCTGGGCGCGACGCCCGGTGCGGTGTCCAAGACGTTCTGGGACCTGGTGGCCCGCGCGGACCGCGAGCCGATCGACCTGGAGGGGCAGAAGCTCACGGGTGACGACATCCGCACCGCGAGGGCGCTGTTCTTCTACCCGGCGCAGGCCTCGCCCGTGGTCCGGGCGCTGGTCGACGCCGCGGAGGGCCGGCCCGCCGCCCTCACCCCGGAGCAGCGCGGTCTGCTCCGGCCGGCGTCGGAGCCGGCGTCGGACAACGGCACCGCCGCGTTCTGGGCGGTGGTGTGCGGCGACGTGGAGTGGCCGCGCTACCCGGAGCAGTACGCCCGCGAGGCGGCCCGCGACAAGGCGAAGTACCCGCTGTACGGCGACTTCGCCTCCAACATCAAGCCGTGCGCGTACTGGCAGCGGCCGATCGAGCCGCCCACGAAGACGAACGTCCGGGCGAACGTCCTGACCGTGCAGAACGAGTGGGACTCCCAGACCCCGCTGGACAGCGGCCAGGCACTGCACCGGGCGCTGGCGGGCTCGCGCATGGTGCTCGCCGAGGGCGGCGAGGGGCACGGCGTCTACCTGTTCGAGCCGGAGTCCTGCGTCAACGCGACGGTCAACGCCTACCTGTCCGGCGGCGGCCTGCCCGCGGCGGACGTGACCTGCCGGACGGCTCCGGCGGGCGGCGAACGCCGCACCGAGCTCGTACCGTCCTCGCCGCAGCGCTTCCCGGGCGGCTCCGCGCTCCGCTTCTGAGCCGGCGCGCCGACGGGGGCGCGGGCGCACGCCGGTCCCGGCTCCCGTGCGGAGTGCGGGACCGGAGGCCGGCCGGCCCGATCGGGCCGGCCGGCGTCACGCCTGCTTCGCTCCGCCGACCCCGCCGGTGTCCGCGCCCGCCGCTCCGGCGGCCCCCGGGCCGGCCCCGGCCGCGGCCGGCGGGGCGGACGGGCCGCCGGACCGGGCCGAGCGCAGCGGCGTCAGCAGCCCGGCGGCCGCGATCAGCAGGCAGAACACCCCGCCGGCGAGGCTGACGGGCGTCACCCCCCAGCGGCCCGCGCACAGGGTCAGGACGGCGGCGCCGATCGGGCCGGCGGCGTTGTGGACCGTCCAGAACGCCGAGGTGACCCGGCCGAGCAGCGGCTCGGGGGTGACCTCCTGGCGCAGGGTCATGGAGCTGACGCCGCCGAGGGTCATCCCGAACATGAACACCGCCGCGGCGGCGGCGATCACCGGCAGGCCGGTGCTGGTCCCGGTCACGGCGACGGCGGCCCCGATGAGCACGACCGCCCCGAGCCAGCAGGGGCCGAATCCGAAGGCCCGCCGCAGCCGGGCCGCGCAGGCGGATGCGGCGACGACGCCGAGGCCGCTCACGGCGACGACGAGGCCGACGACGGCCGCGTCCCGGCCGAGGTCCTCGCGGAGCCGGAAGACCAGCAGGTCGGTGGCGCCCATGGTGAGGAACGTCAGCAGGGTGAGCAGGACGGTCAGCGGCCGCAGCAGCCGGTGGCCCCACAGGAAGGTGAAGCCGGTGGTGAACACCTCGCGGAGCCGGCCGCGCACCCCCTCCCGGCCGGTCCCGCCCCCGACGGTCCCGCCCTCGGCGGGGCCGGTGCGCTCCGGTGCCGGGCCGAACGCGACCCAGCGCAGGCTGATCGCCGAGACGAGGAAGGTCGCCCCGTCCACGGCCAGCGCCCAGGCGGCGCCCACGCCGGCCGTGACGAGGCCCGCCGCGACCGGCCCGAAGAGCGTGCCGACTGCGAAGGTGCCCATCAGGCGGGCGTTCGCGGCGGCGAGGTCCTCCCGGCGCACCAGCGCCGGCACGGAGGTCACGTACGCCACGTCGAAGAGCGTCTTGAGGACGGTCACCACTGCCGTCAGCACGTACAGCACCCACAGGCGGGGCCCGGCGAGCCACACGAACGGCACCGCGCCGAGGAGCACGGCGCGCCCCAGGTCGCAGGCGACCATCAGGCGGCGCCGGTCGGTGCGGTCGACGACGTACCCGGCGAACAGCCCCGTCAGGATGCCGGTGGCGCCCATGACCACGGTGAGCAGGCCCATCCGGACGATGGACCCGGTGGCGTCGAGGACCAGGAGCGGCAGCGCGAGGTAGGTGATCGAGCCGCCCAGGACGGACAGCGCCTGGCCGAGCCAGAAGACGGTGAAGTTCCGGTTCCGCCGGAGCGGCGGAGCCGGATCCTGCGGTAACGGGGTCTCGGAGGCAGGCGCCACGCGTCAGCCGAGGAGCGCGTAGACCGTCGACGCGGTCGCGGCCGGGTCCTGCGCCCCCTCCGGTGTCATCGTGATGTCCGCGAAGGCCATCCGCTTGCCCAGCTTGGTGACGCGCACCTCGATGAGCACGTCGGAGCCGGCGACGGGCCGCTGGAAGCTCGTCGACTGCTGGACGGTCGTCATCGGCCCGTACCCGCCGCGCGCGGCGCTGATCGCGATGACGGTGGCGGTGTCGGCGGCGGCCATCAGGGCCTGCCCGGACAGGCCGCCGCCGTCGCGGGCGAGCTCGCCGGACCAGGGCAGCCGCAGCACGGCGTGCCGGTCGCCCGCCTCCTCGACGGTCAGGCCGAGGGCCAGCACCCACGGGGCGAAGTTGTCCTTGAGGACCTTGTCTGCTTCTGCCGGTGTCAGGGTCACCCGCAGATTGTGGCGGCCCGGCGGGGCCGCCACAATCCTTTTCGGTCAGAGCGAGGCGGCCAGCTCGGTGCCCTGGCGGATGGCCCGCTTGGCGTCGAGCTCGGCGGCGACGTCTGCGCCGCCGATCAGGTGCGCCCCGACGCCGGCCGCGCGCAGCTCCTCGTACAGGTCGCGGCGCGGCTCCTGGCCGGTGCACAGGACGACGGTGTCGGCGGGGACGAGGCGCTGCTCGCCGTCGACGGTGATGTGCAGGCCCTCGTCGTCGATGCGGTCGTAGGAGGCGCCGGCGACGGAGACGACGCCGCGGTGCTTGAGTTCGGCGCGGTGGATCCACCCGGTGGTGGTGCCGAGGCCGGCGCCGACCTTGGTGGTCTTGCGCTGGAGGAGGTGGACCCGGCGCGGGGAGGCCGGGCGGTCGGGGGCGGTCAGGCCGCCGGGGCCCGCGTAGGAGGTGTCGACGCCCCAGTGGCGGAAGTAGACCTCCGGGTCCTGGGAGGCGCCTTCGCCGCTGTCGGTGAGGTATTCGGCGACGTCGAAGCCGATGCCGCCGGCGCCGACGACGGCGACGCTCTCGCCGACGGGGGCGCCGTCGCGCAGGACGTCGAGGTAGCTGACGACCATGGCGTGGTCGACGCCCTCGATGGCGGGGGTGCGGGGGGTGACGCCGGTGGCGACGACGACCTCGTCGTAGCCGCGCAGGAGCTCCGGGTCGGCGGCGGTGTTCAGGCGGACCTCGACGCCGTGCTCGGCGAGCTGGTGGCCGAAGTAGCGGATGGTCTCCTCGAACTCCTCCTTGCCGGGGATGCGGCGGGCGATGTCGAGCTGGCCGCCGATGTGGCCGGAGGCCTCGAAGAGGGTGACGGTGTGGCCGCGTTCCGCGGCGGTGACGGCACAGGCGAGGCCGGCCGGGCCGGCGCCGACGACGGCGACGCGCTTGGCGAGCCGGGTGGGCGAGAGGACGAGCTCGGTCTCGTGGCAGGCGCGGGGGTTGACCAGGCAGCTGGTGATCTTGCCGCTGAAGGTGTGGTCGAGGCAGGCCTGGTTGCAGCCGATGCAGGTGTTGATGGCCTCGGGGCGGCCCGCGGCGGCCTTGGCGACGAAGTCGGCGTCGGCGAGGAAGGGGCGGGCCAAGGAGACGAGGTCGGCGCGGCCTTCGGCGAGGATCTCATCGGCCTTCTCGGGGGTGTTGATGCGGTTGCTGGTGACGAGCGGGACGGAGACCGCGCCCATCAGCCGCTTGGTGACCCAGGTGTAGGCGCCGCGCGGGACGGAGGTCGCGATGGTGGGGATGCGGGCCTCGTGCCAGCCGATGCCGGTGTTGATGATGGTGGCGCCCGCGGCCTCGATCTCCTTGGCGAGGTGGACGACCTCGTCGAGGGTGGAGCCGCCGGGGACCAGGTCGAGCATGGAGAGGCGGTAGATCAGGATGAAGTCGGGGCCGACGGCCTCGCGGGTGCGCCGGACGATCTCCAGGGGGAAGCGCACGCGGTTCTCGTACGAGCCGCCCCAGCGGTCCTCGCGGCGGTTGGTGGCGGCGGCGATGAACTCGTTGATCAGGTAGCCCTCGGAGCCCATGATCTCGACGCCGTCGTAGCCGGCGAGCTTGGCGAGGCGGGCGGCGCGGACGAAGTCCTCGATGGTCTGCTCGACCTCGGCACCGGTCAGCTCGTTCGGGACGAAGGGGCTGATGGGAGCCTGGAGGGCGCTGGGGGCGACGAGGTCCTGGTGGTAGGCGTAGCGGCCGAAGTGCAGGATCTGCATGGCGATCTTCCCGCCCTCGGCGTGGACCGCCTCGGTGATCACCCGGTGCTCGGCGGCCTCCTCCTCGGTGGTGAGGCGGGAGCCGCCCTCGAAGGGCCGGCCCGCGTCGTTCGGGGCGATGCCGCCGGTGACGATCAGGCCGGCGCCGCCGCGGGCGCGCTCGGCGTAGAAGGCGGCGAGGCGCTCGAAGCCGCCCTCGTGCTCCTCCAGGCCGGTGTGCATCGAGCCCATGACCACGCGGTTCGGCAGGGTGGTGAATCCGAGGTCCAGGGGGCTCAGCAGGTGCGGGTACCGGCTCTGGGAACTCATGGGGCGCCTCCTCGCGCGGGGGTGGATGGAACCTGTTGTAGCGAGGAGGCCCCCCTTTTGCAACTAGGTGCATAACCAGGTCGGGGCCACTCCCCCGGCGCGGCGGGGCGGCCGGCCGCCGGCTGTGGCGGAACCCACACCCGGCGGCCGGCCGCGGTCAGGCGCGGCGCAGGCGGACCGTGACGATCTGGAACGGGCGCAGCGCCAGCGGCACCGACCCGTCCGCCGCCACCGGGCCGACCGCGGTGCCGCCGAGGGGCCGCTCCAGCAGGTCGCTCTCGACGGCGGCCGCGGGCCGGAAGTCCGCCGTGAGGGCCGCGGCGGCACGGCCGCCCAGGCACTCGTACAGGCGGACCACGACGTCGCCGCTGCGGTCCTCCGCCAGCTTGACCGCCTCCACGACCACCGCGCCGTCCGCCGTGCCGCCCGCGGCCGCCACCGAGACCAGCGGCGCGACGGGGCCCGCGCCGGCGAGCGTCCGCTCCGGCAGGTTGAGGAAGCGGCCCTCGCGGACCGCGTCGCCGATCCCGGCACCCGGGGCCAGCGCGTAGCGCAGCGTGTGCCGCCCCTGGTCGGTCTCCGGGTCCGGATAGCGGGGCGCCCGCAGCAGGGACAGCCGGACCGTGGTGGTCTGGCCGCCGTCGGGCCGCACGTCGCGGGTGACGTCGTGGCCGTACGTGGAGTCGTTGAGGAGCGCGGCACCCCAGCCCGGCTCCCCGGCGTGGATCCAGCGGTGGGCGCAGATCTCGAACTTGGCGGCCTCCCAGGAGGTGTTGGTGTGGGTGGCCCGGTGGACGTGCCCGAACTGCGTCTCGGAGGCGGTCCGTTCGGCCTTGACGTCCAGCGGGAAGGCCGCCTTGAGGAACTTCTCCTTCTCGTGCCAGTCGACCTCGGTGACGAGGTCGACCTGCTTGGCGTCCGCCCGCAGGGTGATCCACTGGGTGGCCCGGGACCGGCCGAAGGAGCGCTCCACGCGCACCGCCGCGGCGTCCGGGCCGTGCTGCTCGGCGGCCAGGGAGTCGTGGTCCGCGAGGTCGGTGACGTGGTTGCGGTAGAACGCGTCGACGTCCCAGGCGTCCCACATGTTCGGCAGGTCGCGGTGGATCTGGAGCAGGTTGGCGGCCCGCCCCGGGGCCACCGCCTCGCGGCCCGCCGCGAGGTCGACGGCGGAGACGACCAGCCCGCGCCCGTCGACCTCCACGCGCAGCAGCCCGTTCTCCAGGACGTACCCGCCCTGCGGCCGGTCCTCCAGGGAGACCCGCCCGGCCGGCGGCTCCGGCACCCCGGCACCGCCCGCGGGAACGCCCCGGCGGGCGTGGGGGGCGCAGTTGAAGACGAGCCCGGTGTCGCCCTCCCCGGCGAGCACGGCCTGGGCCGCGACGGTGATCGCGCGCAGCTCGGTGTGGATCCGGGCGTAGGTGGCACGGGCCTCCCGGTGCACCCAGGCGATGGACGATCCGGGCAGGATGTCGTGGAACTGGTGCAGCAGCACCGTCTTCCAGATCCGCTCCAGCTCCTCGTACGGGTAGGCGTACGACGGCACCCGCACTGCGGCGGTGGCCGCCCACAGCTCGGCCTCGCGCAGCAGGGACTCGCTGCGCCGGTTGCCCTGCTTGGTCTTGGCCTGCGAGGTGTACGTGCCGCGGTGCAGCTCCAGGTAGAGCTCCCCGGCCCAGACGGGGGCGTCCGGGTACTCGGCGCGGGCCTTCTCGAAGAACGCGTCGGGCGCCTCGACCTCGACGCGCGGCGAGCCTTCGAGGTCGCGCAGGCGGGCGGCCCGGGCGAGGTGCTCGCGGGTCGGCCCGCCGCCGCCGTCGCCCCAGCCGAAGGGGGCGAGGGAGCGGGTGCCGCGGCCCTTCTCCCGGTAGTTGCGGGCCGCATGGGCGAGTTGGGCCCCGCCGAGGTCGCCGTTGTAGGTGTCGACGGGCGGGAAGTGGGTGAAGACGCGGGTGCCGTCGATGCCCTCCCACAGGAAAGTGTGGTGGGGGAAGGCGTTCACCTGCGACCAGGAGATCTTCTGGGTGAGGAACCACTGCGAGCCGGACAGGCGGATGATCTGCGGCATGGCGGCGGTGTAGCCGAAGGAGTCGGGCAGCCACACGTTGCGGGTCTCGATGCCGAACTCCTCCAGGAAGAACCTCTTGCCGTACAGGAACTGGCGGACCATCGCCTCCCCGCCGACCATGTTCGTGTCGGACTCCACCCACATGCCGCCGACCGGCACGAAGCGGCCCTCCGCGGCCTTCTTCTTGATCCGCTCGAACAGGGCCGGCCGGTGGGACTTGATCCAGTCGAGCTGCTGGGCCTGGGACATCGCGAAGACGAAACCGGGGTGGCCGTCCATGAGGGAGACCACGTTGGAGGCGGTCCGGGCGACCTTGCGGACCGTCTCGCGCAGCGGCCACAGCCAGGCCGAGTCGATGTGGGCGTGGCCCACGGCGCTGATCCGGTGCGCGGAGGCGGCGGCCGGAGAGGCGAGCACCCCGGCCAGCCGGGCGCGCGCCGCGGCGGCCGTCCCGGGCACGTCGTCGGGGTCCACCTCGTCGAGGGCCGCGTCGAGGGCGCGCAGGACCGCGTACCGGCGGGCGTCGTCGGTGGCGAGCTGCACCATCAGGCCGTGGAGGACCTCCAGGTCCTGGACGAGCTCCCAGACCTCCGCCTCGAAAACGGCCAGGTCCATCCGGGCGAGGCGGTAGAGCGGCTGCGCGCCGCTGGTGAGCCGGTCGCCCTCGGAGGTGGGGGCGTGTTCGACGAGGACCGGGTTCGCGGCGGCCTCGACGTACCACTCGATCCGCTCGCCGCCGACCGCCCGGTCGGCGACCCGCACCCAGTCGTTGTACGGGTTCAGGCCCTTGACCTCGCTGCCGTCGGCGAGGTGGACGAGGCCCTCGCACTGGAAGCCGGGCATCATCCGGTCGAAGCCGAGGTCGAGGACGGCCTCCACGGTGCGCCCCGCCCAGGCGTCGGGCACGCGGCCGCTGACCCTGAACCAGGTGGTGCCCCAGGCCGGCCCCCAGGCGTCGCCGACGGCACAGGGGGCGTACGGGGCCGCCAGGCCCTCGGCGACGGGCACCGGCTCGCCGGGGGCGTCCCAGCGCTCGACGGCGAGGGGGACGGGCCGGGAGTACACGGCGGGTTTGATGCGCTCGGCGAGGGTCCGGCGCAGGCGGTGCTCGGTGATGCTGCGGTCGTCGTGCACGGCGGCTCCAGGGAGGCGGACGGGACGGGGC
>NZ_RPSE01000257.1:0-8977 GCF_003949955.1 Streptomyces sp. WAC05292 | reverse complement strand
CGACATCCGAGGCTGGCTCGCCGACTGGAACGAGCACCCCAGACCCTTCGCCTGGACGAAGACAGCCGACGAGATCCTCGACAAAGTCGCTGCCTACTGCCGACGAATCTCTGACTCAGGTCACTAGCGCCGCGTCCGGCGGGCCTTCGCGGGCTCCGGGGCGGCCGCCTCGGCCTCCGCCTCGGCGTCCGGCTGGGGGTCCGGGTCGGGGTCCGAGGCGCGCTTGCCCCGGGAGACGGCCGTCTGCGCCATGCCGGGCAGGAAGTCCGCGAACAGCTCGTGCAGCTCCCGTACGAGCGGGCGCAGCACCCGGAACCGGGCCAGGACTATGCCGCGCGTCGTGAGCTGCGCGCCGCGCTCGGCGAGCCGCCGGGTCTTGGCGCTGCCCGGCGAGCGGTCGAAGACCCAGTACAGGACGAGCCCCATCTGCGAGAGCCACATCAGCTCGGGCAGGACGTCGGCCAGCTCGTCCGGAACCTTGGTCTTCGCACCGGCGAGCACCTCGCGGTGCATGTCGATCGCGGCCTTGCGGGCGGGCTCCGACTCGGGGGAGAAGGGGCTGAGCGGGCTCTCCGGGTCCGCCGCGTTCTTGAAGAACTGGGAGGCGAACTCGTGGTAGGGCTCGGCGACGTCGAGCCAGCTCGTCAGCACGCCCGCGAGCCGCTTCTGCAGGTCGGTCTCCCGGTCCAGGATCGGTCGGACCGCCGCCTGGTGGGCGGCGCCGATCCGGTCGTAGAACCCCTGGACGAGGTGTTCCTTCGACTCGTAGTAGTAGTAGGCGTTGCCGACCGATACTCCCGCCTCCTTGGCGATGGCCCGCATGGTCGTCTTGTCGAACCCGCGCTCCTGGAAGAGGCGGAGGGCGGTTTCGAGGATGAGCGTGCGGGTCTGCTCGCTCTTGGGAGCCTTCTGATCAGTCACGGTGTACGAGCCTATCGGGACGGCGGGCAGTGGTCCCCACAGGCGGTCCCCTGCGCCTCTTCCGCCTCCGGCGCCTCGCCCGTCTCCTCCCCGGCGGTCCCCGCCGCGGACGGCGCGCCGGGTCCGGTCCGTACGGCCTGCCGCCAGGCGGAGGCCGTGTACATGGCGCCCCGGGCGAAGGGGCGGCCCGCCGGGGTGGCGAGCCACTCGGCCTTGGGCCGGTGCTCGGCCAGCGCCCACAGGCAGACGATGAAGGCGTCGGTGCCGGTCCACAGCTGGCCGGAGTCGCCGACGACGGTGATCTCGCGCAGCGTTGCCGCGTGGTCGAGCGCGGGGAAGAGCCGCCGGGCCTCGTCCGACCCCGCGGGGACGAGCCGCAGGGGGACGAGCCGGTGCTGCCCGAGGAGCCAGTGCCGGATGTGCACGCACAGCGGGCAGTCGGCGTCGTACAGGACGGTCAGCTGTCGGACGGGCGGGGGGCCCTGTGTCTCCGGGGCCACCGGTCAGGCCCCGGCCGGCTTGGTCCAGCCCTGGGGGGCGACGGGCGGGGTCTGGCGGCGCTCCATGATGCCGCGGCGCCGCATCTTGTTCAGCACCCACACGTTGCCGAGGTGCATCACGCCGAGGACGAGCAGGACGACCCCGATCTTGACCGAGAGGGCCTCGAAGAGGGTGCGGGCGGTGTCGATGGTGTCGGCCGAGCGCAGGTAGAGCGTCACGAAGCCGATGTTGACGAGGTAGAAGCCGACGACCAGCAGGTGGTTCACGGCGTCGGCGAGCTTCTCGTTGCCGTGCAGGACGTCCGCGATGAAGATCCGCCCGTTGCGGCTGAGGGTGCGGGCGACCCAGACGGTGAGGCTGATGCTGACGAGCAGGTAGATGACGTACGCGACCACGGTGAGGTCCATGCCCTCGCCCCCTTGAACGTGTTCAACTCGATGGCATGGCTGACTCTAGCCCCATTTTTGAACAGGTTCAAGGAAACTGGCGCGGGTGTGCGCGGCGGGCTCCCGGCGCCCGCCGCGCCCCTCGGCGTACGCACCCGCCGCGCCATGGGCGCCGGCAGGGCGGCGGTCTCCCTCGGGCGCTCCGGCCGGCGGCAGGCGCGGCCCGCCCCGGACCGGCCGCCGGGCCGTCAGATGCTCAGCGAGCGGGCCTGGTTCACCATGCTCATGACCCAGTGGAAGGTGTTCTGGTCCGTCGCCGGGATCATCGTCGAGTGGTGGCGGCCGCCGCTGGTGACCGTGACCTGGATGAAGCCGGTGGTGACCTTCTCCTTCATCAGCAGGAACAGCAGCCCGAGCAGGCAGAAGATGAAGAACACGATGGCCAGGACGACGGCGTGCGTCGGCATCTTCGTCTCGGTGCGGGAGAAGTCCGTCGCGTTCCACATCGCGCCCCGCAGCGGCATCGTGCCCGAGGGGGTGATGATCTGGTCGCCCGCGATGGTGATGTCACCGATCGTCAGGCCCGCACCGCCCGCGCCCGCCCCCGCGGGTGGTGCGTACGGCCCGAGGGCTCAGAAGCGGCGCGTGATCAGGGCGCGCTTGACCTCCTGGATCGCCTTCGTGACCTCGATGCCGCGCGGGCAGGCGTCCGTGCAGTTGAACGTGGTGCGGCAGCGCCACACGCCGTCCTTGTCGTTCAGGATCTCCAGCCGCTGCTCGCCGGCCTCGTCACGCGAGTCGAAGATGAAGCGGTGCGCGTTGACGATCGCCGCCGGGCCGAAGTACTGGCCGTCGTTCCAGAACACCGGGCAGGACGACGTGCACGCGGCGCACAGGATGCACTTCGTCGTGTCGTCGAAGCGCTCGCGGTCCTCGGCGGACTGCAGGCGCTCGCGGGTCGGCTCGTTGCCCTTGGTGACCAGGAACGGCATGACGTCCCGGTACGCCTGGAAGAAGGGCTCCATGTCGACCACGAGGTCCTTCATCACGGTGAGGCCCTTGATGGCCTCGACGGTGATGGGCTTCTCCGGGTTGATGTCCTTGATCAGCGTCTTGCAGGCGAGCCTGTTCTTGCCGTTGATCCGCATCGCGTCGGAGCCGCAGATGCCGTGCGCGCAGGAGCGGCGGAAGGTGAGCGTGCCGTCCAGGTTCCACTTGATCTTGTGGAGACCGTCGAGCACGCGCTCCTTCGGGTCGATCTCGATCTGGAAGTCCTGCCACTCCGCCTGGTCGGAGACCTCGGGGTTGAAGCGGCGGATCCGGAACGTGACCGTGATGTACGGGGAGTCGGCGGCGGGCGCCGCGTCCTCCTTCTTCACGAGGGTCGGGGTGGCCATCAGTACTTACGCTCCATCGGCTGGTAGCGGGTGGTGACGACGGGCTTGTAGTCGAGCCGGACGGAGTCCTTTCCGTCGGCCGCCACCTCGCGGTACGCCATGGTGTGGCGCATGAAGTTGACGTCGTCGCGGTTCGGGTAGTCCTCGCGGTAGTGGCCGCCGCGGGACTCCTTGCGGGCCAGGGCCGAGACGGCCATGACCTCGGCCAGGTCGAGCAGGTTGCCCAGCTCGATGGCCTCCAGCAGGTCCGTGTTGAACCGCTTGCCCTTGTCCTGGATCGAGACGTTCTTGTAGCGCTCGCGCAGCTCCGCGATCTTCTCGACCGCCGTCTTGATGGTCTGCTCCGTGCGGAACACCGACACGTTGGCGTCCATCGTCTCCTGGAGCTCGTTGCGCAGGTCCGCGACCCGCTCCGTGCCCGTGGAGTTCCGCAGCCGCTCGACGAGGTCGACCACCAGCTCGGCCGGGTTCTCCGGCAGCTCGACGTAGTCGTTCTCGGCGGCGTACTTCGCCGCGGCGATGCCGGACCGCTTGCCGAAGACGTTGATGTCCAGCAGCGAGTTGGTGCCCAGGCGGTTCGCGCCGTGCACCGACACGCACGCGACCTCGCCGGCCGCGTACAGGCCGGGGACGACGGTGGTGTTGTCCGCCAGCACCTCGCCCTCGACGTTGGTCGGGATGCCGCCCATGGCGTAGTGCGCGGTCGGCTGGATCGGGATCGGGTCCGTGTAGGGCTCGATGCCGAGGTACGTGCGCGCGAACTCGGTGATGTCCGGCAGCTTGGCGTCCAGCTGCTCCGGCGGCAGGTGCGTCAGGTCCAGGTACACGTGGTCGCCCTCGGGACCGCAGCCGCGGCCCTCGCGGATCTCCGTGTAGATGGAGCGGGAGACGACGTCACGGGACGCGAGGTCCTTCATGACCGGCGCGTACTTCTCCATGAAGCGCTCGCCGTCCTTGTTGCGGAGGATGCCGCCCTCGCCGCGGGCGCCCTCCGTCAGCAGGATGCCCATGCGCCAGATGCCCGTCGGGTGGAACTGGAAGAACTCCATGTCCTCCAGCGGCAGGCCGCGCCGGTAGCAGGCTGCCTGGCCGTCACCGGTGAGGGTGTGCGCGTTGGAGGTCACCTTGAAGAACTTGCCGTTGCCGCCGGAGGCGTAGATGACGGCCTTCGCCTGGAAGATGTGGATCTCGCCGGTGGCCAGCTCGTACGCGACGACGCCGGCGGACTTCTTGACGCCGTCGACCTCGGTGATCAGCTGGTCCAGGACGTAGAACTCGTTGAAGAACTCCACGCCCTCCTTGACGCAGTTCTGGTACAGCGTCTGGAGGATCATGTGGCCCGTGCGGTCCGCGGCGTAGCAGGACCGGCGGACCGGCGCCTCGCCGTGGTTGCGGGAGTGGCCGCCGAAGCGGCGCTGGTCGATGGTGCCGTTCGGGGTGCGGTTGAACGGCAGGCCCATCTTCTCCAGGTCGAGGACGGCGTCGATGGCCTCCTTCGCCAGGATCTCGGCGGCGTCCTGGTCGACCAGGTAGTCACCGCCCTTGACGGTGTCGAAGGTGTGCCACTCCCAGTTGTCCTCCTCCACGTTCGCCAGCGCGGCGGCCATGCCGCCCTGCGCGGCGCCCGTGTGGGAGCGGGTGGGGTAGAGCTTCGTCAGGACCGCGGTGCGGCTGCGCTTCGTCGCCTCGATGGCGGCGCGCATGCCCGCGCCGCCGGCGCCGACGATGACGGTGTCGTACTTGTGGATCTTCATGGGATGTTGTCGCCTCAGCCCCGTTGCCTAGCGGATGTTCGGGTCGAAGGTGAAGATCACCAGCGTGCCCAGGAGGATGGTGAACACCGTGGCGGTGTACAGCAGGCCCTTCAGCCACAGGCGCGTGTTCGCGCGCTCCGCGTAGTCGTTGATCACGGTACGCAGGCCGTTGGCGCCGTGCAGCATGGCCAGCCACAGCATCAGCAGGTCCCAGACCTGCCAGAACGGGGACGCCCAGCGGCCCGCCACGAAGGCGAAGCCGATCTTGGAGACGCCGCCGTCCAGCACCAGCTGGATCAGGAGGTGGCCGATCACCAGGACGACGAGGACGATGCCCGAGAGGCGCATGAAGAGCCACGCGGCCATCTCGAAGTTGCCGCGCGTCGAGCGCGGCGTCTTCCCGGTGCGCTTGCGCGGGGCCTCGATGTACGGAGCCGGGTTGTCGACGTCGTAGAGGCTCACGCCCTCCACGTCGCCGATGGCCTTGGCGGAAGAAGTGTCAGAGGACATGCGCGTCACTTCCCGAACAGTTCAGCGGCTGCATGGCCGAGTACGGGGTACAGGGCCCCGACCATCAGCACGAACCAGATGCTCACGACCCACCAGAGCATCGCCTTCTGGTGGCGGGGTCCCTTGGACCAGAAGTCCACGGCGATGACACGGAGACCGTTGAGCGCGTGGAACAGGATGGCGGCGACGAGGCCGTACTCCAGCAGCGCGACGATCGGGGTCTTGTAAGTCGCCACGACATCGTCGTACGCCTCGGGGGAGACGCGGACGAGAGCGGTGTCGAGGACGTGTACGAACAGGAAGAAGAAGATGAGGACGCCGGTGACTCGGTGAGCCACCCAGGACCACATTCCTTCCCGGCCGCGGTACAGCGTTCCAGCCGGCACGGAAAACCCTCCGGAAGCGGGGCGGGGGCCAGCCGGCTTCGTTGTCGGTCGGGCCCGGCCGGGTACGGTCCACCGGCCCCGGACATCGTAGCGACGCTTTGTCGGTTCCTTCGCGCGGGGTCCGCCGGTGTGATCAAACAGGCACGGACGGCCTATCCCGCGCGGGCGAATCGCCCCGTTTCGGCGCCGGATACCCCCTCCCGGGAAGCCAGCCGGTCCATCAGGTCGGCGAGCCGGGCCAGGGCGAGCCGGCGCAGCTCCTCCGCGGAGATGGCCCGCTCCTCCTCCACCTCCAGGCCCATCCGGCGGCGGATCGCCGCCATGAGCTGCCCGGCCCGCTCCTCCGGCGGATGACCGTCGAGGCAGATCACGAAGGAATGCCCGAACGTGCGCTCGTACTCCGCCCGGGCGGCGCCCAGCGCGAGGTGGGCCGCGTACGGCGCGCCCTCGGCCAGCTCCACCGGCGGCTCGCCGGCCAGCGCCCCGACCAGATCGGAATCGGACAGGTCGTACGACGCCTCGTCGGCGGCGGCGCGCAGAGCGCCCGCATCCGGGTACGGTCGGTGCGCGGCGACCTGCTGCGCCCAGCGCGGGCTGCCGCAGCACTGGAGCAGCACGGCTTCGGCGAGCTCGGCGGGCAGGGTGTTGAACCGGGCCAGGCCGCGGTCGTCGAACGGGGCGGAGCTGCCGCGGGCCTGCGCCGGAAGGTGGCTCGACAGCGGGGGGCTCCTCGGGGCGCGGTGCGGGTGTGCGGCAACGCTAGGCGACGCCGGACGCGGTCCGCTGTACCGATTCGGGGTTTTCACCCGGAAGTGAGCCGAAAGGATGAGCGGGATGTTTGGCTGCACGCACACCGGGGTGCCGGACGGCGGGGAGAGGGGCGCGAAAGCGCGCCGGAGGGGGTGGAAGACGACCGAGGCCGCCACCCCCCACAGGAGAGGCCCCGGTCGCCGTCCGTACGGGCTCGTGCGACAAGCCCGTACCCCCCTCAGCGCCGCGCGTGCGTTTTGTGTCACACCCCGCTTCGCGCACGCTTGATTGCAGGCCGTACAACTCGTGGACGAAGGTACTTGAAAGCCGTAACGTGCTGATTTGCGCCACACGTACAGGACAGTGAACGGGTTGGGGACTTTGCTGGGGGACGACGCGGAGCTGACCGCCGCCGTGCTCGCGGCACAGGACGGCGACGAGGACGCGTTCCGTGCTGTGTACCGCGCGGTGCACCCGCGCCTGCTGGGGTACGTCCGCACCCTCGTCGGGGACTCCGACGCGGAGGACGTGGCCTCCGAGGCGTGGCTGCAGATCGCCCGCGACCTCGGGACCTTCACCGGTGACGCCGACCGCTTCCGCGGCTGGGCGGCCCGGGTGGCCCGCAACCGGGCGCTGGACCACATCCGCATGCGCGGACGGCGGCCCGCCGTCGGCGGGGACGAGACCGAGCTGACGGGCCGGGCCTCCGACAGCGACACCGCGGCCCTGGCGATGGAGGCGCTGTCCACCGGCCGCACCATGGAGCTGATCGCGCGGCTTCCGCAGGACCAGGCCGAGGCCGTGGTGTTGCGTGTCGTGGTCGGCCTGGATGCCAAGAGCGCCGCCGAGACCCTGGGCAAGCGCCCGGGGGCGGTGCGTACCGCCGCCCACCGCGGGCTGAAGAAGCTGGCCGAGCTGCTCGGCTCGGAGAGCGGCCCCTGGCCGGAGGCCGAGGCCGACTCCGGGGCGGCCGCGCCCGTCGGCCATAATGCCGGTGGCCAGGGCCGGGAGGCCGCGGGCGACCGGGACCTCGACGCGGTTCCCGCACAGCGCGGCGGCCGGGGCGGCGGCCTCGTGGAACAAACCGGTGTGACGCATTCACGTTGGCGGACGCAGAAGGACATGTGATGGCCGACGAGCGCAACAGGTGGCTGGACCGGGCCGCCTCGGAACGAGTGCTGCGCGGCGCACCTGCCTCTGCCGACGCGGATCCGCGCGACCCGGAGGCCGAGGCGCGCCTGCGGGCCGCCCTCGACATGCTGGTGCCGCCGCCGGCGCCCCCAGGATCCGAGCTTCCCGGCGAGGCCGCCGCGGTGGCCGCCTTCCGCGCCGCGCGCGGCACGGCGGGCGCGGCCGGCGCGGCGGAGCCGTCCGGTGCGGCCGTCCCCCTCGTGGAACTCGGCAGGACGCCCTCCGCGGTCGTCCCGGCGCAGGCGCGTGCCTCCGCCGGAGGCCGGCGCGGCAGCCGCCCGGCGCGGTTCGCGCTGGCCGCGGCGCTGGCCGGCGTCGCCGTCGGCGGACTGGCCGCGGCCGCGGGCGCCGGACTGCTCGACCGGATCACCCACGACACCGCGGGCCCCGCCCCGGCCGTGTCGCTCAGCGCCGACGAGGATCCGGCGCACACGGGCGAGACCGTACGCCCCTCGTCCCCGCCGCAGCTCATGCCCTCGCCGTTCCGCGGCGACGGCTTCGCGCCGCCCTCGGGCACGCCGGCCACCCCCGGCGGGGAGACGGGCACCGGCCAGGGCCGCGGCGGCAGCGGCGAGCCGGGCCTCGGCGCCGGCGGCACCGGCACGTTCCCGGACACCGCGGCCGGCGGCGGCAGCACCCGCGGCACCGGCAAGGAGACCCTGGGCGGAGCGACCCTGCTCGAACGGGAGCGGGAGACCCGCCGCAAGGCGGTCGACCTGTGCCAGGCGTACCGCTCGGGCCAGATGAACCCCGACCGCCGCGACCGGCTCTCCCGGCTGGCCCAGGGCATCGCGCGGATCCCGCAGTACTGCGAGACGCTGCTCGACGGCCCCCGCGAGTCCGGCGACGGCACCACGGCCCCCCGCGACGGCGCCGAACCGGGCGCCGTCCTGAAGACGCCCCGGCTCGGCCAGGCGCCCGCGGAGCGGCCGGCCCTGCCGGGCCCGACGGCGTCCGCCCCCGTCCCCACCTTCCGCTGACCCCTCCGCGTCCCCGTGGCGGGGGCGCGGAGGGGTGTAGACGGGGGAGCACCGGGACGCCGGCGCGACGCCCCCCCATCGTCGCCGCCCGCGCCGGGCCGTGGGATTCCCCGAGGGTCAGCCGACGCAACCTGCTCCGCTCGGCCGCTCTTGCCCGCGCCGCCGCTGTACCAGGCGCGAGCATGAGGAGCATCGTTGAGC
>NZ_RPSE01000256.1:0-8986 GCF_003949955.1 Streptomyces sp. WAC05292 | reverse complement strand
CGTGCGCTGCGCGCCCGATGCGCTCAATCGCCGCGCGGGCTGAGAATGCCGGCTCCGCCGGTTGACGTGCGCTGCGCGCCCGACGCGCTCAAGCGCCGCGCAGGCTGAAAGTGCCGGCTCACGCCGGGAACCGTGCGCTGCGCGCCCGATGCGCTCAATCGCCGCGCAGGCTGAAAGTGCCGGCTCCGCCGGAAACCGGCCGCTCCGCGCCCGATGCGCTCAATCGCCGCGCGGGCTGAGAATGCCGGCTCCGCCGGTTGACGTGCGCTGCGCGCCCGACGCGCTCAAGCGCCGCGCAGGCTGAAAGTGCCGGCTCACGCCGGAAACCGGCCGCTCCGCGCCCGCCGCGCTCAAACGCCGCGCGGGCTGAGAATGCCGACTCCGCCGGAAACCGTGCGCTGCGCGCCCGTCGCGCTCAAGCGCCGCGCGGGCTGGAGATGCCGGCTCCGCCGGGAAGCCGTGGGCTCTGGGTCCCGCGCACGGGCTGGGATTGTCGGCCCATGCCGGAAGTGGTGCGCTGTGCGGCGGGCGGGTCGGGATTGCCGCTGCGCGGCGAGCGTGGCCGGGACCGCGTCTGAGAGCGGGATGTCGTCTCTGTCACATCGAGCGCCGCAACATACAGCCCCGCCGGCGTTTGAGGCGCGGGGTCCGGGGCGGAGCCCCGGAGCCCTGGCGCGGGCCGCCTGCCGGGCACCGGGTGGACACGACCCTGGATGACCCGCTCGTCGGGCAGACGCTCGACGGCCGCTACCGCATCGACGCCCGCATCGCGGCCGGCGGGATGGCCACGGTCTACCGGGCCCTGGACACTCGCCTGGACCGGGTTCTGGCGTTGAAGGTGATGCATCCGGCGCTGGCCGCGGACGGCGCGTTCGTGGACCGTTTCATCCGCGAGGCGAAGTCGGTGGCGCGGCTGGCGCATCCGAACGTGGTCGCGGTGTTCGACCAGGGCACGGACGGCCCGTACACGTATCTGGCGATGGAGTACGTTTCCGGTTGCACGCTGCGGGATGTGCTGCGGGAGCGTGGCGCGCTGCAGCCGCGGGCTGCGTTGGACATTCTGGAGCCGGTGCTGGCGGCGCTGGGGGCGGCGCACCGGGCGGGTTTCGTGCACCGGGACATGAAGCCGGAGAACGTGCTGATCGGTGACGACGGCCGGGTGAAGGTGGCCGATTTCGGCCTGGTGCGGTCGGTGGATTCGGTGACGAGTACGACGGGTGCCGTGCTGGGCACGGTGTCGTATCTGGCTCCGGAGCAGATCGAGAGCGGTGTCGCTGACACGCGTGTGGACGTGTACGCGTGCGGGGTCGTGCTGTACGAGATGCTGACGGGTGGGAAGCCGCATTCGGGGGGTTCGCCGGCGCAGGTGCTGTACCAGCATCTGCACGAGGACGTGCCGCCTCCGTCGGCGGTGGTGCCGGGTCTGCCGGCTTCGCTGGACGGGATCGTGGCGCAGGCGGCGGCAAGGGCGCCGGAGCTGCGTCCGTTCGACGCGGCGGCGCTGCTGGGCCTGGTGCTGGCCGTGCGGGCGGAGCTGTCGGATGCGGAGCTGGATGCGGTGCCGCCGCAGGCTTTGTCGGGTGAGCGGTCGGCGGCGGAGGACCGTACGAGTGTGATTCCGCGCCCGGTGGGGGCGCGGCAGGGTGGCGGCGGCGGTGTGGAGCACACGTCGGTGCTGGCGTCGGCGCCGGTGGGCCCGGAGCCGGCGGCACCGGCCGGTGCCGCCGCGGGCCGGGGGCCGGCGGGCCGGGTGCGGCGGGGTCCGCTGCTGGTGGTGGCGGCGGTGCTGCTGGCGCTGGGGCTGGGTACGGGTGTGTGGTACATCAGCGCGGGCCAGTTCACGAAGGTCCCGAATCTGCTGGGCAAGTCGGAGGCGGAGGCGCGTTCGGAGCTGTCGGCGGCCGGCCTGGGTGTGAAGCGGGTGGAGCGGAAGTTCAGCGAGGCTTTCGAGCGGGGGACGGTGATGGCTTCGGATCCGGGGGGTGGCAGGCGGATCCGCGGCAACGGTGCGGTGGTGCTGACCGTTTCGCGGGGCCCGCAGGTGGTGGTGGTCCCGGAGGTGAAGGGCCGGCCGTTGGACGATGCGAAGGCGGAGCTGACGAAGAGCGGGCTGGCGCCGGGGATCGTCAACGAGGTGTTCAGCCAGGACGTCGCGAGGGGTTCGGTGGTCGGCACGGATCCGGCGGGCGGGCAGAAGCGGGCGCCGGACACGGCGGTTGCGATCACGGTGAGCAAGGGCCGGCCGGTGGTGGTGCCGAACGTGGCGGCGCGGCCGGTGGAGCAGGCCCGTACGGCGTTGCAGGACCTGGGTTTGAAGGTGGAGGTGGCTGCGGAGCAGGTCAACTCCCCGGTGCCGGCGGGCACGGTGGCGAACCAGTCGCTGAGTGCGGGTGCGCAGGCGGCTGCCGGTGACACGGTGGTGCTGACGGTGTCGAAGGGCCCGCGTCTGGTGCCGGTGCCGAACGTGACGGGGCAGGACGCGGATGCGGCGCGCCGGACGCTGGAGGCGGCGGGGTTCAAGGTGCGGGTGGAGAAGCCGCTGATCTCGTTCTCGAACACGGTGGACGCGCAGTCGGTGCCGGGCGGCCAGAACGCCCCGGAGGGCAGCACCGTCATCCTGCGGATCAAGGGGCTGTAGCCGTGCCGGGGTCGAGGGCGGTCGGTGCGTCCCCGGTCGGGCGGCGCTTGCGGAATCCGGTGGGCGGGCACGTTCCCGTGGCGGGCGGGCTCGCTTCGGTGGGGTTGGCGTACGCGCGGGAGCTGGCCGCGGAGGCGGTGCAGGTCTTCGTGGCGAATCCGCGCGGCTGGGCGACTCCGGCGGGCAGTCCCGCGCAGGACGAGTTGTTCCGTGCGGGCTGCGCGGAGGCCGGCATCCCGGCGTTCGTGCACGCCCCGTATCTGATCAACTTCGGTTCGCACACGGCGGCCACGGTGGAGCGCTCGGTGGAGTCGCTGCGGCATTCGCTGCGCCGGGGTCGGCTGATCGGGGCGCGCGGGGTCGTCGTCCACACGGGGTCGGCGACGGGTGGGCGTCCGCGTGAGGTGGCGTTGGCGCAGGTCAGGGAGTATGCGTTGCCGCTGTTGGACGAGCTGGTCCATGACGACGACCCGTTTCTGCTGCTGGAGTCGACGGCCGGGCAGGGTTCGTCCCTGTGCTCGCTGATGGAGGATTTCGGCCCGTATTTCGAGGCGCTGGACCGGCATCCGAAGTTGGGGGTCTGTCTGGACACCTGCCATGTGTTCGCCGCGGGGCACGATCTGGCGGAGCCGGGGGGTGTGAAGGCGGCGCTGGACCTGCTGGTGGACACGGTGGGCGAGGGGCGGCTGAAGCTGGTGCACGCCAACGACTCGAAGGAGGGTGTGGGCGCGCACAGGGACCGGCACGCGAACATCGGGCAGGGCCGCATCGGCCGGGAGGCGTTCGCGGAGTTGTTCTCGCATCCCGCGATGGACGGGGTGCCGCTGGTGATCGAGACGCCGGGCGGCAAGGAGGGGCATGCGGCGGACGTGGCCCTGTTGAAGGAGCTGCGGGGCCTGCACTGAGCCCGCGGCTGCGGTCGCGGGGCGTCCGGCGGGCCTACAGTTCGGGGCCGTCGCCCGGTTCCTCCTGGTAGGAGTAGCGCTGTTCCCGCCAGGGGTCGCCGATGTTGTGGTAGCCGCGTTCTTCCCAGAATCCGCGCCGGTCGGCGGTCATGTACTCGATGCCGCGGACCCATTTGGGGCCCTTCCAGGCGTAGAGGTGGGGTACGACGAGCCGCAGCGGGAAGCCGTGTTCGGCGGTGAGGGGTTCGCCGCCCTGGTGGGTGGCGAAGACGGTCCGCTCGGAGGCGAAGTCGTCCATCCGCAGGTTGGAGCTGAAGCCGTATTCGGCCCACACCATCACGTGGGTGGCCTGTGGCGACGGCGGCGCGAGGGCGAGGATCTCGCGGGCGAGGACGCCGCCCCACTCGGCGCCGACCATGCTGAACTTGGTCACGCAGTGCAGGTCGGCGACGACGGTCTCGAAGGGCAGGGCGGTGAACTGCTCGTGGTTCCAGCAGTGCTTCTGCCCGTCGGCGGTGGCGCCGAAGACGCGGAACTCCCACCTGTCGGGTTTGAACCGGGGTACGGGCCCGTAGTGGGTGACGGGCCAGCCCCGCTGGAGCCGCTGTCCCGGGGGAAGCTCCAGCTGTTCTGCTCCCGGAGATTCCCGGCTGTCCGGCTGACCCATGTCTCCATGGTGACAGACGTGGCGGGGTGGTCATGACCAGGCGGGAGCTGATTCGGGCATGTCATGGCAACTCCCACTAAGGAGGCACTTACTGGACGGTTCATGGTCGCGGTGCAAGGATGCGCGCACAGACCCGTCACTAGCTGACATTGCTTGGAAGGAGCCTCTGCGATGCAGGGCGACCCCGAGGTCCTCGAGTTTCTGAACGAGCAGCTGACCGGCGAGCTCACGGCGATCAACCAGTACTGGCTCCACTACCGGATCCAGGACAACAAGGGTTGGACCAAGCTCGCGAACTACACCCGTGCCGAGTCCATCGACGAGATGAAGCACGCGGACAAGCTCACCGAGCGGATCCTGATGCTCGACGGGCTGCCGAACTACCAGCGCCTCTTCCACGTGCGGGTGGGGCAGACTCTGACGGAGATGTTCCAGGCGGACCGGCAGGTGGAGGTCGAGGCGATCGACCGGCTGAAGCGCGGCATCGAGGTCATGCGCGGCAAGGGCGACACCACGTCGGCGCGGCTCTTCGAGGAGATCCTGGAGGACGAGGAGCACCACATCGACTACCTGGACACGCAGCTGGAGCTGATCGAGACGCTCGGGGAGCAGCTGTACATCGCCCAGCTGATCGAGCAGCCGGAGAGCTGAGGGGCCGAGGGGCCCTCTGGGGGCGGTCGGCGCGCGGGGCCTCAGGCGGCGCCTGCGAGCTCCTTCTCCGCGGGGGCGGTGTCCGCGGCGAGCGCGTCGGCGGCGGTGCGGCCCTTCTCCAGCAGCTCGCGGCGCGGGCAGGCTCCGCGGCCGAGGATGCCCTGGATGGTGCGGACGCAGGAGCCGCAGTCGGTGCCGGCCTTGGTGACGGAGGCTATCTGGCGGGGGGTGCAGGCCCCGGCGGCCGCGTGTTCCTTGACCTGCTTGTCGGTGATGCCGAAGCAAGAGCAGACGTACACGCGGTTCACCTCCCTGGATGGTCTTGCAGCCACCCCTGTTCGGTGAGGCTTACCTAACCGTACCCAAAGTGGGGGTGGCCTGAAAGCCCCCGTACGCCAGTGGGGCGCGGATCACACGGATCCGCGCCCCACTGCCATGGCCCGTCATCGGCTGTCACCGGCCGCTCACCCGCCGCCGCGGGCGGCGGGCTCTGCGGCCGGTCGGCATGCCGCTACTGGTCGCGGTACATCTCCGCGACGAGGAACGCCAGGTCGAGGGACTGGCTGCGGTTGAGCCGCGGGTCGCAGGCCGTCTCGTAGCGCTGGTGCAGGTCGTCGACGAAGATCTCGTCGCCGCCGCCCACGCACTCGGTGACGTCGTCGCCGGTGAGCTCGACGTGGATGCCGCCCGGGTGGGTGCCCAGCGCCTTGTGGACCTCGAAGAAGCCCTTCACCTCGTCGAGGACGTCGTCGAAGCGGCGCGTCTTGTGGCCGGAGGCGGCCTCGAAGGTGTTGCCGTGCATCGGGTCGGTGACCCAGCCGACGACCGCGCCGGAGGCGGTGACCTTCTCGACGAGCTCGGGCAGCTTGTCGCGGACCTTGTCGGCGCCCATGCGGACGACGAAGGTGAGCCGGCCCGGGTCGCGCTCGGGGTCGAGGCGGTCGATGTAGGTCAGCGCCTCGTCCACGCTGGTCGTGGGGCCGAGCTTGATGCCGATCGGGTTGGCGATCTGCGAGCAGAACTCGATGTGCGCGTGGTCCAGCTGCCGGGTGCGCTCGCCGATCCACACCATGTGGCCGGAGGTGTCGTACAGCTTGCCGGTCCGGGAGTCCGTACGGGTGAGGGCGCCCTCGTAGTCGAGGAGCAGCGCCTCGTGCGAGGAGTAGAACTCCACCGCCTTGAACTCGGCCGGGTCGGTGCCGCAGGCCTTCATGAAGCTCAGGGCGTTGTCGATCTCCCGGGCGAGCTGCTCGTAGCGCTGGCCGGAGGGGGACGACTTCACGAAGTCCTGGTTCCAGGCGTGCACCTGCCGCAGGTCGGCGTAACCGCCGGTGGTGAAGGCGCGCACCAGGTTCAGGGTCGACGCGGAGGCGTGGTACATGCGCTTGAGCCGCTCGGGGTCCGGGACGCGGGCCTCGGGGGTGAACTCGAAGCCGTTGACGGAGTCGCCGCGGTAGGTCGGCAGGGTCACCCCGTCGCGGGTCTCGGTGTCCTTGGAGCGCGGCTTGCTGTACTGGCCGGCGATGCGCCCGACCTTCACGACGGGCACGGAGGCCGCGTAGGTCAGGACGGCGCTCATCTGGAGCAGCGTCTTCAGCTTGGCGCGGATGTGGTCGGCGGACACGGCGTCGAAGGCCTCGGCGCAGTCGCCGCCCTGGAGGAGGAACGCCTCACCCCGGGCGACGGCTCCCAGACGGGCGCGCAGCTGGTCGCACTCGCCCGCGAAAACGAGCGGAGGATACGACTCGAGGTCCGCGACGACTGCGCGCAGGGCCTCGGCATCGGGGTACGAAGGCTGCTGCGCCGCGGGCAGGTCTCGCCAGGTCGCCTTGGCGGCGGGGGCGTGGGTTTCAGCGTTCACGGTCACCCCTACACATTAAGGCGTCCCACCTCGTGCCCTGCCGGATGCCCATCAGTTGAGACGGACGTCTCTCACCGTGTCTCCCCCGGCGCGTCGTCCTTCCGGGTGGGCTAGGGTGGCCCGCATGTACGCGCACTCCTGCTGCTCCTGGTGGTGGACCGCTCCCGGCGGCCCACTCCTCGCGCGTACCCACTGACACGACCGACGCGAAGGCCGCCCCGAGGGGCGGCCTTCCGCGTATGCGCTGCGGCCGGCGGCCCCTCCCACCCGGAAGGACGACCGCCCCCGCATGGAAACCGCCACGAGCCGACTGCTCGGACTGCTCGGCGACGACCGCCGCCCGTTCGCACTGCTGCGCCGGCGCACCCCCGGCCGCGCCCACGACACCGTCGAGGTGCTCGTGGGGCCCGTCCACGAGGCGGAGCGCCTCGCCGACCTGCCCGTCCGCGAGCTGCCGACGCTCGCCCTGGTGCCGTTCCGGCAGATCCGCGAGCGCGGGTTCGACGTCCCCGACGACGGCACGCCGCTGAGCGTGCTGGCCGCGCAGGAGGCGTACGAGGTCCCGCTCGCGGAGGCGCTGGCGGTGCTGCCGGCGCACCGGGTGCGGGTGGAGGGCGGCGGCTTCGACGTCCCCGACGCGGAGTACGCGCGGACCGTCCGGCGGGTCGTGGAGGAGGAGATCGGTCGGGGCGAGGGCGCGAACTTCGTCATCCGGCGCACGTACACGGGCCGGATCGAAGGCTTCGGGCGGGCGGACGCGCTGGCGCTGTTCCGGCGGCTGCTGCTGGGCGAGCGGGGCGCGTACTGGACGTACGTGGTCCACACGGGCGCGCGGACGCTGGTCGGGGCGAGTCCGGAGGTGCACGTGCGGATGTCCGGCGGGACCGTCGTGATGAACCCGATCAGCGGGACGTACCGGTATCCGGCCGGGGGGCCGGCGGCGGAGTCGCTGCTGGCGTTCCTCGGCGACCGCAAGGAGACCGAGGAGCTGTCGATGGTGGTCGACGAGGAGCTCAAGATGATGTGCACGGTCGGCGACCGCGGCGGTGTGGTGGTCGGGCCGCGGCTGAAGGAGATGGCGCACCTGGCGCACACCGAGTACGAGCTGCGGGGCCGGTCCTCGCTGGACGTGCGGGAGGTGCTGCGGGAGACGATGTTCGCGGCGACGGTCACGGGCTCGCCGGTGGAGAACGCCTGCCGGGTGATCGGGCGGCACGAGCCGGTCGGCCCGGACGGGGTGGGCCGCGGCTACTACGCGGGCGCGCTGGCCCTGCTGGGGGTGGACGCCGCGGGCGGGCAGACGCTGGACTCCCCCATCCTGATCCGCACGGCGGACATCGGCGCGGACGGATCGCTGCGCGTGCCGGTCGGGGCGACGCTGGTGCGCCACTCCGACCCGGCGGGCGAGGTCGCCGAGACGCACGCGAAGGCGGCCGGGGTGCTGGCCGCGCTGGGGGTCCGCCCGGAGGCGCCGCGGCCTGCCTTCCAGGGGGCCCGTCTGGCGGAGGACCCGCGGGTGGTGCGGGCGCTGGCCGCGCGGCGGCGGGACCTGGCGCCGTTCTGGCTGCGGATGCAGGAGCGGCCGCCGGCCGGGGCCGGGGACTGCCTGGTGGTGGACGGGGAGGACACCTTCACCGCGATGCTGGCGCACGTGCTGCGGGCCGGCGGGCTGTCGGTGTCGGTACGCCGCTACGACGAGCCGGGGCTGCGGGAGGCGGCCCTCGCGCACACGGGCCCGGTCGTGCTCGGCCCGGGGCCCGGCGACCCCTCCGACCCGGCGGACCCGAAGATGCGGCTGCTGCGCGGCCTGGCCCGGGAGCTGCTGGCCGGGCACGCGGGCGGGCTGCTCGGGGTGTGCCTGGGGCACGAGCTGATCGCCGCCGAGCTGGGGCTGCCGCTGGTCCGCAAGGCGGAGCCCGCGCAGGGGGCGCAGGTGGAGGTCGACCTGTTCGGCAGTGCGGAGGTGGTCGGCTTCTACAACACGTTCACGGCCGCCTGCGACGACGCGGCCGCGGCCCGGCTGGCCGCGCGGGGCGTCGAGGTGGCGCGGGACCCGGCGACGGGCGAGGTCCACGCCCTGCGGTCCGCCTCCGGCGGCTTCGCCGGCGTCCAGTTCCACCCCGAGTCCGTCCTCACCCTGCGCGGCGCGGACCTGCTGCACGGCCTGCTGGCGGACGTGCGCGCGGGCGCCCCGGCGTAGGGGCCGGGGCGCCCGCGCGCACGTCCGCCAGCAGGCCGTGCAGCAGGTCCGCGCCGCGCAGGGT
>NZ_RPSE01000255.1:0-8986 GCF_003949955.1 Streptomyces sp. WAC05292 | reverse complement strand
ACGGGCGGACGGCGACCTTCGCGGTCCTGGGCGCCGTCGGCGCGGGCGGCGCCGCGGTGGCGGCCCGGCGCACCGCTGCGGCGGCCGTGCGGTCGGGCGGGGCGGTGCTCGCCGTGGCGGCGGCCGCCGCAGCGGTGCGCCCGGCGGCGGCCGCGGCGCAGCACCCGGCACGGGCTGCGGCGGCGCTGTGCGCGGCGGCCGGGGCGGTGGCGGTGTCCCTGGCGGCCCTGGACGGGCGGACGGCGACCTTCGCGGTCCTGGGCGCCGTCGGCGCGGGCGGCGCCGCGGTGGCGGCCCGGCGCACCGCTGCGGCGGCCGTGCGGTCGGGCGGGGCGGTGCTCGCCGTGGCGGCGGCCGCGGGCCTGGTGGCGGCGACCTGCGCGCTGGCCGGGCTGTCGGCGCCCCGCTGGTCGCTGCCGCTGCTCGCCGTACCGGCCGCGGTGGCGGCCGCGGGCCCGCGGACGGGCCGCGTACGGGTGCCCGCCGAGGCGGCGGCCGCGGTGGTCGGGGCGGCGGCGGTGCTGCTCCCGGCCGGCCGGCCGGCGCTGTGGTCGGCGGCGTGCGCGCTGGCCGGGGTGGTGTGCGCGGGCGCCGCGGTACGGCCCGAGCGGCGCCGGCTCGGCTGGGCCGCGGCGGTGTTCGGCGTGGCCGCGGCGTGGCTGCGGCTGTGGGAGTCCGGGGTGACCGCGGTGGAGGCGTACACGCTGCCGGTGACGGCGGCTGCGCTCGCGGTGGGCTTCGTACGCCGCCGCCGGGATCCGCTGGCCTCCTCCTGGACGGCGTACGGCCCGGGCCTGGCCGCGACGCTGCTGCCGAGCCTGGCCGCGGCGTGGGGGGACGAGCACTGGCTGCGGCCGCTGCTGCTCGGCGCGGGGGCGCTGGCGGTGACCCTGGCGGGCGCCCGCCGGCGGCTCCAGGCGCCGCTGCTGCTGGGCGGGGCGTGCCTGGCGGCCGTCGCGGTGCACGAGCTGGCCCCGTACGTGGTGCAGGTCGCCGGGCTGCTGCCGCGCTGGGTGCTCCCGGCGCTGGCGGGGCTGCTGCTGCTGGCGGTCGGCGCGACGTACGAGAAGCGGTTGCGCGACGCGCGGCGCCTGCGGGAGGTGCTGGGCCGACTGCGCTGAGGGGCCGGGCCCCGGCGGAAACGCCGAGGGCCCGGAGACGGTTTCACGTCTCCGGGCCCTCGGTCCGGGTGGGCGATACTGGGTTCGAACCAGTGACCTCTTCGGTGTGAACGAAGCGCTCTCCCACTGAGCTAATCGCCCGGGCACACCGCAAACATTACCGCATGTCAGCGGTGCTCCCGACCATCACTGGTCCTTCAGGTCCCAGGGCAGGGTGAACCCGTACTTCCACAGGTAGAAGCCGATCAGCGCGCCCGCGATCACGAGACCGGTGCCGGTCAGGATCATGTTGCGGCGGCGGACCTTGGGGTCGAGGGCCTTCTGGGCGGCCTCGGTGACCTTGCGCTTGGTCCAGCGCAGGGCGAGGTGCGCCCAGGCGAACTCGGTCGCCCAGATCGCCAGGCCGGCGAAGATCGCGACCCATCCGGGGCCGGGCAGGACGAGCATCGCCGCGCCGGCGCCGATCACGGCGAGGCCGACGATGAAGACGCCGACCTGCCAGCTCAGGTGCAGGGTGCGGCGCCTCTTGATGAATTCCGGCGCCTTCGAAACGTGCGGCGCCTCGTGTTCGGTCTCTCCGGTGCTGCCGTCGGCGGTCCCGCCGACGACGCGCCCGGCGGTCTCCTCGGCGTTGGACGCCCCGGCCTCGCGGTCACTCCCCGTGTTCATGGGCCCGAATCTACCGGAGCCGGAAGCACACGTGAATGGAGGTTTGGATCCGCCGTCCGAGGGACCCAGAGAGCCGCAAAACGGTCAGAGGGGTTTACAACGGCACCGTAGGTGGCATGTCGATTTCGCCGACGTGCGAATCCCCGAGCGCACACTGAGCGAAAGGCCCTGGCGCTTATGAACACCACGGTCAGCTGCGAGCTGCACCTGCGCCTCGTTGTGTCGAGCGAGTCCTCACTGCCTGTTCCCGCGGGCCTGCGGTATGACACGGCCGACCCCTACGCCGTGCACGCCACCTTCCACACCGGCGCCGAGGAGACGGTCGAGTGGGTGTTCGCCCGCGACCTGCTCGCGGAGGGCCTGCACCGGCCCACCGGAACCGGGGACGTCCGCGTCTGGCCGTCCCGCAGCCACGGTCAGGGCGTCGTCTGCATCGCCCTGAGCTCACCGGAGGGAGAAGCTTTGCTCGAGGCGCCCGCCCGGGCACTCGAGTCATTCCTCAAGCGGACTGACGCCGCGGTCCCGCCCGGGACCGAGCACCGGCACTTCGACCTCGACAAGGAGCTCTCGCACATCCTGGCCGAGAGCTGAGCCGGCCCCCCGGGGAAGAACCTCCCGGCTGACGCCGGGGGCCGCCCGGCACCGTCCGACTCGGGGCGACGGTGCGTGGCCGGCTGGAAAACCACATACGGCAGTGCCGGCGCTGTTCCCGCGGAAGCCGTCCGCGGGGGCGGCGCCGGTGTGCTTGTTCGCACAAGAGACACCTCCCGGCCGGGGCCCCGGGCGGCTAGAGTCGGCCCCCGGCGGCGACACCGGCCCGTCGCCGCAGGCCCGGCCACAGGGAGCGAGTTCCGTGCAGATTCCCCACGACACCCGTCGAGCGCTCGACGTCGTCGTCGCTCTGGTGAACACGGCCGCCGAGGCGGACCAGCCCGACGGCCTCGCGGACCTGGGCTCGCTGCGCGCCTTCGTCCGCGAGTACGACATCAGCGACGTCGGGGAGCTCGGCGCGCGGGACCTGGCGGGCGTGCGGACGGTGCGGGGCAAGTTCGCGCAGGTCTTCGCGGCGCCCACGGCCCGCGCCGCGGCCTCGCTGATCAACGAGCTGGTGGCGACGGCGGGCACCACGCCCCAGCTCACCGACCACGACGGCTACGACTGGCACGTGCACTACTTCGCCCCCGGCGCCTCCCTCGGCGACCACCTGGCCGCCGACGGCGGGATGGCACTCGCGTTCATCGTGGTCGCCGGCGAGCAGGAGCGGCTGCGCCGCTGCGAGGCCCCGGACTGCCGACGGGCCTTCGTGGACCTCTCGCGCAACCGCTCCCGGCGCTACTGCGACAGCCGGACCTGCGGTAACCGGCTGCACGTGGCGGCGTACCGGGCGCGGCGCAAGGAGGCCGACGCGGGGACGGCGGACCGTTCAGAGCAGGAACAGGTCGTGCACGCCGGCCAGCAGCAGCAGGGTGCCGACCACCCCTAGGAAGATCATCAGCGGGGGTTGCGAGAGCGCGAAGAGGCAACCGCGCTGCTCCTCGGCGGCGGGAGCGGGGGCCGTGGCGGGCGTCCGGGCCGGTGCCGCCGGCGCCCCGTGCGATGTGTCCGGCATGTCGGGGCGATGATCGCCCACGCGGGCGCGGGGCCGGCCTCAACACGCCCGTGCGGCGGGCACGTTCACCCCTTCTCGTCACGGAAGCGGCGGCGCGGGCACGGGCCCGCGGCGGCTCAGATGCCGTGCTTCTTCAAGATGGCCTCGATGTCGGAGAAGTCCTCCTCGGGAGCGGCCGCCCTGCCGGGTGCGGCCTGCGGACGGCTCCCCCGGCCGACCTGGGGCGCGGCGGCGGCGGGGGCGACGGCCTGCGGGCCGGAGGCCTCGGCGGCCTTGCGGGCCTTGCCCGCGCCGCGCCGCTCGACGGCCCTGGTCGTCGCCAGCAGCAGCCAGGACAGGCCCAGCAGGCCGAAGCCGACCCAGACGGCCGGCTGGAAGACGATCCCCGCCGCCCACTCGACGACGCCGGTCAGCACCAGGCCCGCCGGCACCAGGGCGTACGCGGCGATCCTGGCGGCCGTGAGGTAGCGCCTGCGGAACGCGGTCACCGCGGCGATGCCCAGGCCTGCCGCGGCCAGCGCGGAACATACGGTCTCGGCGAGCATGCGGTCCTCCAGGGCGGCCGTCGGGGCCCTCTTCGTTCCCCGCTCCCTCCATCCTGCACCGCCGGCCGCCGGCCCGGCCACGCCCCCCGGGGCTCGGGCGCCGATCTCCGGGACATCTCCGGGTCGGCCCTCCTCCGCCGGGGGGGTGCGCGGCCCGGACACGGCGGGGCGGCTGGGAGACTGTCGGCATGACCGATTCCGTGATCCTCGACGTCTGGTGCGAACTCCAGTGCCCGGACTGCCACAGCGCCCTGGACGACGTACGGGCCCTGCGCGCCCGCTACGGCGACCGGCTGGACATCCGGCTGCGCCACTTCCCCCTGGAGAAGCACAAGCACGCCTTCGCCGCCGCGCAGGCCGCCGAGGAGGCCGCCGTGCAGGGGCAGGGCTGGCCGTACGCGGAGGCCGTACTGGCCCGCACCGCCGAGCTCGGCGAGCGCGGCGAGGCGGTCCTGCTGGACGTGGCGCGCGAACTCGGCCTGGACGCGGAGGAGTTCGACACGGCCCTGATCGACGGCCGGCACATCCTGATCGTGGACGCCGACCAGGCCGAGGGCAAGGCGATCGGGGTGTCCGGCACCCCGACGTACGTGATCGGCGGCGAGCGCCTCGACGGCGGCAGGAGCCAGGAGGGGCTGCGGGCCCGCATCGAGGAGATCGCGGACCGGCTGCTGGCCGGAGGCGCGTAGCGGAGGGCGGGCAGCCGGGGCCGGCCCGGGGTCTCAGAGCAGGTCCTTGCCGTAGGTGAACCGGACCGGGCGGTAGCCCAGCGACTCGTAGAGCCGCAGGGCGGGCGTGTTCCCGGCGAAGACCTGGAGGCCGAGCGTGCGGTGGCCGCGGGCGAGCGCGGCCCGTTCGGCGAGGAGCATCAGGGAGCGGCCGTGTCCGCGCCCGCGGTGCGCCTCGGCGACGGCGACGTCGTAGACGTACGCGCCGGTCGCGCCGGGCCCGGTCCAGACGTGTCCGACCGGTTCTCCGGCCGCCTCCAGGACGAGGAGGTCGTTGCCGGGCGTGTCGGGCCCCTGCGGCAGCCGGCGCTCGTGGTCGTCCTCGGCCTTCCGCCGCGCCGCCGCGGCGGGCATGCCCCGGCCCGCCATGTCCTCGGCGTAGCCGTCGACGGCGGCGGGAAGCCACCGCGCGTACTCCCGCGCGGTCATCGGCCGGCCCGTGGTCCCGTCGGGCAGGGCGGGCGGTGCGGTGGGGAGGTCCTTGGCCATGGCGCGGCTGTACTCGGTGTAGCCGAGGGAGGCGGCCATCCGCAGGCCGCCCGGGGATTCGGCGGGCACGGACGCCTGGACGCGCCGGCAGCCCCAGCCGCGCAGGACCTCCTCGGCGGCGAGCGCGCCGACGGTGGCGCGTCCGCGGCGGCGGTCGGGCTCGTCGACGGCGAGGTCGCGGATCTCGCCGACGGCCGGCCCGAAGGCGCTGTCGCAGGCGAGGAGCAGGGCGCCGACGCGCCGGCTGTTGACACGGATCTCGTACGGGCGCGAGCGGGCGCCGGCGGCGCCTTCCTGGAGCGGCCCGCTCGGCCGCAGCGTGGTGGTCATCAGGGATGTGTACCCGCCGTGAGGCCCCGCACGACAGCGATTTCCGGGGACGGCGCCCTCGCGCGGCGGCGGGCCTTGGCCGCTTCTTTCGGATCCTGCCGGTCAGGCCCGTGTCGCCCGGCACCGTGCATCGCGGCCCGACAACGCGGCGAGGCGCGGTGCCGGACGGCGCGGGCCAGACAAGATCCGGAAGAGGCGGCCTAGGGGTCGAGGTCGTCCGCGGCGCGCTCCTCGAAGATCCGCGCGGCGCGGGCGGTGAGGGGTCCGGGGGCGGCCGGGGTGGTGCGGGCGTCGATGCGGTGGACGGCCTGGACGTCGCGGAGGGTTGAGGTGAGGAAGACCTCCTCGGCCCGCTCCAGGGCGGCGAGGGGCAGGTCGGCCTCCTTGGCACCCACCCACTCGACGACGAGGGCGCGGGTGATGCCGGCGAGGCAGCCGGAGGAGACGGGCGGGGTGTACAGCTCGCCGTCGAGGACGACGAACACGTTGGAGCCGGTGCCCTCGCACAGCTGGCCGACCGTGTTGGCGAAGAGGGCCTCGGAGGCGCCGGCCTTGTTCGCGGCGGCGAGGGCGACGACGTTCTCGGCGTACGAGGTGGTCTTGAGCCCGGCCACGGCGGAGCGCTCGTTGCGCACCCACGGGACGGTGATCACGGCGGTGGTGTCGGGCCGCCGGGTGGTGGCGCCTAGGGCGACGAGGAGGGTGGGGCCGCTGTCGCCGCGGTCGGAGCCGAGGGGGGAGATGCCGCCGGTGTACGTGATGCGCAGGCGGCCCAGCGGGACGGGGTTGTCGTCGAGGACGGCGGTGCAGGCGCGGCGCACCTCGTCCAGGTCGGGCTCGGGCAGTCCGAGGCCGCGGGCGGAGCGGGCGAGCCGCTCCAGGTGGCGGGTGAGCGCGAAGGCCTTCCCGCGCTCCGCCTTCACCGTCTCGAACACGCCGTCGCCGACCGTCAGCCCGTGGTCGAACACGGACACGTGCGCGTGGTCGGCGTCCCGCAGTGCGCCGTCGAGCCAGATCCTCACCGTACGATCCCTCCGCTCACCCGGGGGTACCTGTCACCGCCCGGGTGCCCGACGCTACCTCCAGCAGGCGGGCGGCCTTCAGCTCGGTCTCGGCCCATTCGCGCTCCGGGTCGGATCCCCAGGTGATGCCGGCGCCGGTGCCGAAGAGCAGGCGGGCGCCGCCGGGGGCCTGGCGGTCGATCCAGAAGGTCCGGATGCCGACGGCGAGCTCGGCGAGGCCGCGGTCGGCGTCGACCCAGCCGATGCCGCCGCAGTAGGGGCCGCGCGGGGCCGTCTCCAGGGCCTCGATGATCCGCAGGGCGGAGGACTTGGGGGCGCCCGTGACGGAGCCGGGCGGGAAGGTCGCGGCGAGCAGCTCGGGCCACCCGGCGCCCTCGGCGAGTTCCCCGCTGACGGTGGAGACGAGGTGGACGAGGCCGGGGTGCTCCTCGACGGCGCACAGTTCGGGGACGGCGACGGAGCCGGTGGCGCAGACGCGGCCGAGGTCGTTGCGGACCAGGTCCACGATCATCACGTTCTCGGCGTGGTCCTTGGGCAGGAGGTCGGCGGCGGTGCGGCCGGTGCCCTTGATGGGGCCGGACTCGACGTGGCGGCCGGAGCGGCGCAGGTAGAGCTCCGGGGAGGCGGTGGCGATCTCGACGCCGTGCGCGGGGAGGCGGATCGTTCCTGCGTACGGGGCCGGGTTGCCGCGGGCCAGGAGCGCGGTCAGGGCGTCGACGTCGGCGCGGCCGGGGTCGGGCAGCGGCGCGGACATCACGCGGCACAGGTTGGCCTGGTAGACCTCGCCGGCGGCGATGTGCTCGCGGATGCGGCGGACGCCCGCCGTGTAGGCGGCGCGGTCCAGGGAGGAGGACCACCGGTCGGCGGCGGGCCCGCGCCAGGCTCCCGGGACGGGCTCCGGGACGGGGTCGGGGCGTATGTCCCCGAAGCGCGCGCAGACCAGGCGCCCCTCGAAGTCGGCGGCCACCGCCCAGAAGCCCGTGGAGTCCAGGGCCGCGGGGTCGCTGGTGACGTCGCGGAGGTCGGTCGCGAGGAGGCCGCCGAAGCGGGCCAGGGGAGACAGGTCGTGCACGGCTGCGAGTCTAGGGCCGGTGGCCGAAAGGCGCCGGGGAGGTGACCGGTGGGTGACCGGTGGTGATCGGGCGGCAGCACGCTGCGGAAACGCGTTTTTGAGCTGGCCCGGGAATCCGCTAGAGTTCAACACGTCGCCAGGGAGCGAAGGGGGAAACCCCGGAGCGAACACGGTGACGATGCGGACGTAGCTCAGTTGGTAGAGCACCACCTTGCCAAGGTGGATGTCGCGAGTTCGAGTCTCGTCGTCCGCTCTGAGTGGGGGATCTTCCCGAGGTACCCTGCAACTCCGAGGTGGAGTGGCCGAGAGGCGAGGCAACGGCCTGCAAAGCCGTCTACACGGGTTCAAATCCCGTCTCCACCTCCAAGGACGATTAGCTCAGCGGGAGAGCGCTTCCCTGACACGGAAGAGGTCACTGGTTCAATCCCAGTATCGTCCACAGGATCTTCGGATCCCTCGCGCGATTAGCTCAGCGGGAGAGCGCTTCCCTGACACGGAAGAGGTCACTGGTTCAATCCCAGTATCGCGCACGCAGTACCTGCAACACCGTTTGACCTGCGGCTCCACAGCCGTGGCCCGCGCGATTAGCTCAGCGGGAGAGCGCTTCCCTGACACGGAAGAGGTCACTGGTTCAATCCCAGTATCGCGCACCGACCGGAAGCCCCGGCCGTCTCGACGGCCGGGGCTTCCGCGTGTGCGGCCCGGGGTCAGGACGAGAAGAGCATGCGCCCGAAGCCCTTGCGGTGGTGGCCGTGGTGCCCGTGGTGCCCGTGGTGCGGGGCACCCCAGGCCGGAGCGGCGTGCGGGGCCGGGTACGGCGCCGGGGGCGCGGGCGGCGGCGGGACCTGCCCGTACTGGCCGGCGGTGTACTGGGACTCCAGCCGGGTCAGCGCCTCCAGCTCCCCGTAGTCGAGGAAGATGCCGCGGCAGCCGCTGCACTGCTCGATCTGGACGCCGTTGCGGTTGTAGGTGTGCATCATCGCGTGGCACTTCGGGCACTGCATGGCCGGACCAACTCCTCGCCGTCTTTCGTCGGCACCGGGCGCCCGCCCGGTGCAGGGGCGTTTTCACCCTACGCCGGACGGGGGCCCTCCAAGTCGGGCGGGAGCGTAGCGATTCGGGCACAGGATTCGACCATCAGCCGCTCCACGTCGTCGAGCCTGCGCCGGTTCTCCGCGGCCTTGGCGAGGGCCAGCGCGGCCGTCTGCACGGTCAGGGCGCGGGCCGCCACGTCCAGGGCCGGCCACGGGTCGCGGCCGGCGGGGCCCGCGGCCGGGCCGCCCGCCGCCCGGTAGGCCTCCAGGAAGCGGCCCCAGGCGCTGCTGCCGAGGACCCCCGCGGCATACCAGGCGGCGGGCCGGGCCAGGTCCCAGGCGGGCGCCCCCACCCCCAGGTCGTCGA
>NZ_RPSE01000254.1:0-8991 GCF_003949955.1 Streptomyces sp. WAC05292 | reverse complement strand
GCCGAGGGGGAGGTCGAGGACCGCGCGGACGTGGTTGGCGAACTGGGAGGTGACCGCGCCGTCCTGGGTCCAGTGGCCGCTGTTGTGCGGGCGCATGGCGAGCTCGTTGACGAGGATGCGGCCGTCGGCCGTCTCGAAGAGCTCCACGGCCAGGTGGCCGGTCACGCCCAGTTCCCGGGCGATGCGCAGGGCGAGGGCCTGGGCCTCGCCGGCGAGCTCCTCGGAGAGGTTCGGGGCGGGGGCGATGACGGTGTCGCAGACGCCGTCGACCTGGATCGACTCCACCACCGGGTAGGCGACGGCCTGGCCGTGCGGGGAGCGGACGACGTTGGCCGCGAGTTCGCGGACGAAGTCGACCTTCTCCTCGGCGAGGACGGGGACGCCCGCCTTGAAGGGGGCCTCGGCGTCCTCGGGGGTCCGGACGAACCAGACGCCCTTGCCGTCGTAGCCGCCGCGGACCGTCTTGAGGATGACGGGGAACCCGCCGACCTCCGCGGCGAACGCGGCCGCGTCCGCCGGGTCCGCCACGATGCGGTGGCGGGGGCTGGGCGCGCCGATCTCGTCGAGCTTGGCCCGCATCACGCCCTTGTCCTGGGCGTGCACCAGCGCGTCGGGTCCGGGGCGGACGGGGATGCCGTCCGCTTCGAGGGCCCGCAGGTGCTCGGTGGGCACGTGCTCGTGGTCGAAGGTGATCACGTCGCAGCCGCGCGCGAAGGCGCGGAGCGTGTCCAGGTCGCGGTAGTCGCCGATGACGACGTCGCTGACCACCTGGGCCGCCGAGTCCTGCGGTGTGTCACTGAGGAGCTTGAACTTGATGCCGAGGGGGATGCCCGCCTCGTGGGTCATACGGGCGAGCTGACCGCCGCCGACCATGCCGACTACCGGGAACGTCACCCCTCCAGGGTATCGGCCGGGCATCCGCCGAACGGACGCGGCCCCACCGGGAACTCGTAGCAACATCCCGTGCGCCCTGCGTCGCGTACCTGTACGAACGCACAGTGCCCGAAGGCACAGACGGGTCGCCGGGGGGACACTTAGCATGAGTGGCCGATCGAGAGGCGACGGACGCCCCGCTGGGGGCCGCTACGGACGGGACCGACCATCACCATGACCACGCCGAAACGGGGCTCGGCCCTCGAACGCGTACGCGGCCTCGCACGCGAAGTCGCGAAGTTCGGGGCTGTCGGGGGCCTGGGCGTGCTCGTCAACCTGGGCGTCTTCAACCTGCTGCGGCACACCACGGACCTGCAGGTGGTCCGGGCGAGCGTGATAGCCACCGTCGTCGCGATCACGACGAACTACCTGGGCTTCCGGTACTTCACCTACCGGGACCGGGCGCGGACGGGCAGCTCGCGGGAGGTGCCGCTGTTCGTGGCGTTCAGCCTGATCGGGCTGGTGATCGAGAACGGCGTGCTGTACGCGGCCACGTACGGGTTCGGCTGGGACGGCCCGCTCGCCTCCAACGTGTTCAAGTTCCTCGGCATCGGCACGGCCACGGTGTTCCGCTTCTGGTCGTACCGGACGTGGGTCTTCAAGGCGCTGCCGCAGGCGGCGCCCGCGGCGGCCGCGGAGCCGGAGCCGGCGGCTCGGGCCGCTGCCCGGCCGGCGCGGGAGAGCGGTAGGCGCGCCCCCGCACCCGCCGGCAACAAGTAGGGCGCCGGTCCCGCCCCGGGTCAGCGGACCGTGTGCTCCCGCTCGCCGCGCTCGGGCTCGGTGCGGCTCAGGAAGAGGGCGAACACCGGGGGCTGCGCCTGGAGCAGTTCGAGGCGGCCGCCGTCGGCCTCGGCGAGGTCGCGGGCGACGGCCAGGCCGATGCCGGTGGAGTTGCGGCCGCTGATGGCCCGCTCGAAGATGCGGTTCCCCAGGTCCGGCGGGACGCCGGGCCCCTCGTCGGTGACTTCCAGGACGGCCTGGTTGCCCACGACCCGGGTGCGCAGGGCGACGGTGCCGCCGCCGTGCATGAGCGCGTTCTCCACGAGGGTGGCCAGCACCTGGGCGACCGCACCGGGCGTCCCGAAGGCCCGTACGCCGGTCTTCCCGGAGCGGACGATGGCCCGGCCCTCGCTGCGGTAGGCGGGCCGCCACTCCTCCACCTGCTGTTTCACGACCTCGTCGAGGTCGAAGGGGACCGCGGAGCCGGTCCGCGGGTCGCGGGAGTTCGTCAGCAGCCGCTGGACGACGTCGGTGAGCCGCTCCACCTGGGCGAGCGCGATGGTGGCCTCCTCGCGGACGGTCGCGAGGTCGTCGGTGACGGTGATCTCCTCCAGGCGCATCGACAGCGCGGTCAGCGGGGTGCGCAGCTGGTGGGAGGCGTCCGCGGCGAGGCGTCGCTCGGCGGTCAGCATCCGCCCGATCCGCTCGGCGCTGGAGTCGAGGACGTCCGCGACGCGGTCCAGCTCGGGGACCCCGTAGCGGCGGTGGCGGGGCCGGGGGTCGCCGGAGCCGAGCCGTTCGGCGGTCTCGGCGAGGTCGGTGAGCGGGGACGCCAGCCGGTTGGCCTGGCGGATCGCGAGCGCCACGGCGGCGACGACGGCGAGCAGCGCCACCGCGCCGACCACGGCGAGGGTGCGGCCGACCTCCTCGGTGACGGTGGAGCGGGGCTCCTCGACGACGACCAGCTCGCCCTGCTCGCCCTTGGCTGTGCCGCGCAGGACGCTCTCGCCGGTCCGCTCGCCGACCTCGACGGGGGGCTGCCCGGGGACGGTGATGCGGGCGTACCGGCCGGGGTCGAGCTGCTCGGCGAGGGCGTCGGAGTCGATGGGGCGGCGCTCCGCCACGTTCGCCTCGACGATGCCCGCCAGGCGCAGGGCCTCGGACTCGATGCGGTCTTGGGCGCTGCTGGTGATCGTGCGGGTCTCCACGATGACGAGGGAGACGCCGAACACGGCGATCACGACGAGCACCACGGCGAGGGTGGACTGGATCAGGCGGCGGCGCATGGCTGGGGGGCCCGGTCAGCTCTTCTCGAAGCGGAAGCCGACGCCGCGGACGGTGGCGATGTAGCGGGGGTTCGCGGCGTCGTCGCCCAGCTTCTTGCGGAGCCAGGAGATGTGCATGTCGAGGGTCTTGGTGGACGACCACCAGGTGGTGTCCCACACCTCGCGCATGAGCTGGTCGCGGGTGACGACGCGGCCGGCGTCGCGGACGAGGACGCGCAGGAGGTCGAACTCCTTCGCGGTGAGCTGGAGCTCCTCCTCCCCCATCCAGGCGCGGTGGGACTCGACGTCGATGCGGACGCCGTGGGTGGCGGCGGGCTGGGGGGCCTCGGCGGCGCCGCGCCGCAGCAGGGCCCGGACGCGGGCGAGGAGCTCGGCGAGGCGGAACGGCTTGGTGACGTAGTCGTCGGCTCCGGCGTCCAGGCCCACGACGGTGTCGACCTCGTCGGCGCGGGCGGTCAGGACGAGGATGGGGAAGCCGAGCCCCTCGGCACGCAGCCTGCGGGCCACTTCCAGGCCGTCCATGCCGGGCAGGCCCAGGTCGAGCACGACGAGGTCGACGCCGCCCTGGAGGCCTGCGTCGAGGGCGGCCGGGCCGTCCTCCCGGACCTCGACGTCGTACCCCTCCCGGCGCAGGGCGCGGGCCAGGGGCTCCGAGATGGATGCGTCGTCCTCGGCGAGCAGTACACGCGTCATGTGGGTGATGGTAGTCCGCGGCGGCGATCCGCAGGGGCGGCCCCGCGCACCCCTTTCCATCTGGCCTTATGAAGGCAGCCCGCCTTCGAAAATGCCGAAACGGTTCCCAATCCTCCTGTGATCCATCTCTCAAGTCCTTTCATATGCCGCCCGGTCGTGTCGTATGGTGGCGAGACGCCTGATGCACTACCACCGGGACCTTTGCGCCGAAATCCGAGCCAAAGGTCTCAATTCTGTCCGGATCGATCAGAGGGTCTTGACGACTTTCCCGATCGGCTTCGGTGACAGTGGATGACCTGTGGGCCGGCGCCCCGCGCGCGTTCGTGTGCGCGAGGGCGTGGATCCCGGTTGCGTTGTTCCCCCGCCCCCTTCCGCGGCGCGGGTGCGGTCCCCGGGGCGTGGGGGCCGGAACAGCGGCTGCCGGTTCCGGCCACCCCCCACCGGGCGCCGACGGCTCACGAAGCCGGGCGTCCCGAGCAAGCAAGGATCGACCATGGCTTCCAGCCTGACGAAGGGCGCGGTGGACCCGTCCGCCGAGAAGACCTTCTTCGGCCACCCCCGTGGCCTGGCCACTCTCTTCATGACCGAGATGTGGGAGCGCTTCTCCTACTACGGCATGCGGGCGCTGCTGGTGTACTACCTGGTCTCGGGCGGCGCGGACGCCGCCACGGGAAGCCAGGGCGGCGGCCTGGCCATGACCGCGGCCACGACGACGGCCATCTACTCCGTCTACGTCTCCATGGTCTACCTGATGGCCATGCCCGGCGGATGGTTCGGTGACCGGGTCTGGGGCGCGCGCAAGACGGTCGCCATCGCCGGCTTCGTGATCATGACGGGTCACCTGTCGCTGGCCCTGCCCGGCCAGGCGATGTTCTTCGTCGGCCTGCTCCTCGTCGCGGTGGGCTCCGGTCTGCTGAAGGCCAACATCTCCACGATGGTCGGCCACCTCTACGACGGTCCCGAGGACCCGCGCCGTGACGGCGGCTTCACGCTGTTCTACATCGGCATCAACCTCGGCGCGTTCGTCGCCCCGTTCGTCGTCGGCACGGTCGGCAAGGAATACAACTGGCACCTGGGCTTCGCCCTCGCCGCCGTCGGCATGGGCATCGGCCTCGCGCAGTTCCTGCTCGGCACCAAGCACCTCAGCCCGAAGAGCAGCCAGGTCCCGAACCCGCTGTCGGCCGAGGAGCGCAAGGCGGTCATCACCAAGGCCGTCCTGGGCGCCGCCGCCGTCGCCGTCTTCTACGGCGCCGTGGTCGCCCTGGGCGCGTACACCCTGAACTGGGTGCTGGTGCCGCTGACCCTCGCCGGTCTGATCATCCCGGTGGCCGTGCTGGTCCGCATCAAGCGCGACAAGGACCTGAACACCACCGAGCAGTCGCGGATGACCGCGTACATCTGGTTCTTCGTCGCCGCCGCCGTGTTCTGGATGATCTACGACCAGGGCGGTTCGACGCTGTCGCTGTTCGCGGACTCCAAGACCGCCGACACCGTCTTCGGCCTCGGCTTCTCGGCCACCTGGTACCAGTCCCTGAACCCGCTGTTCGTGATGGCGCTGGCCCCGGTCTTCGCCTGGCTGTGGCTGTGGCTCGCCCGCAGGAACCAGGAGCCGAACACCATCGTGAAGTTCGCGATGGGCCTGGTCCTGGTCGGCGGCTCGTTCTTCGTCTTCATCGTCCCGATGAACATGGCCGGCGACGGCACCATGGTCTCCCCGATGTGGCTCGTCTCGATCTACATGATCCAGACCATCGGCGAGCTGTGCCTCTCCCCGGTCGGCCTCTCCGTCACGACGAAGATGGCCCCGCAGAAGTACGCCTCCCAGATGATGGGCGTGTGGTTCCTCGCGGTCACCGCGGGCGACTGCACCACCGGTCTGCTGTCGCTGGCCGGCGTGGACCTGAACGGAACGGTCATCATCGGCATCCAGGCGAGCGCCGCGGTCCTCGCCGGTGTGGCGGTGTACGCCTACCGCAAGAAGGTCCAGGCGCTGATGGGCGACGTCCACTGACGCGCCCCCGCACACGCTGAGGCGACGGCCCGGCACCCTTTCCGATGGGGTGCCGGGCCGTCGCGCTGCGCCGGCTCCGTCAGCGGCGGGTGCCGCCGCGCAGGCGGCGCCAGGGGGTGAAGGCGAACACCGCGGCGCCGAGCAGGACCACCGTCGCGGCGGCCACGGCGAGGGCCCTCACGCCGCCCGTGCCGGCCGCGCCGGTGTCGGCGAGGCCGCCGGGGCCCGCGGACCCGGCTGAGGCGCCGCCGCCGGCCGGGGAGCCGGAGCCGCCGGGCTGTGCGGTGGTGTCCAGCTCCAGGGACACGCCGCTGGAGACCGCCTTGCAGGGCACGTTGATCGGCGTCGAGCCGGGGCTCATCGTCACGTCGATCGTCAGCCGGTCCGGGGTCAGCGTCACCTTGCCGGTCGCCCCCGGCTTGTAGGTGCCGGTCATGTCGCTCAGGCTGACCGGGGCCTTGTCCGGGATCGGCTCCGCGTTGGCCGGGCCGGTGACGCGGACCGTGCCGGTGTCCGCGCCGCCGAGCCTGATGTCCATCGAGGGCTTCAGGGCGCCCGCGGGGAGGGCCATGGGGCTGGCCATCGCCCCCTTGGCGGTCTTCACGGTGAGGTCGAAGCCGCCGCCGTTCCGCTTCGCGTTGACCGTCACCGGCGTCTTGACGCCGCCCGGGACGACGGCTCCGCAGTCGAAGGCCACCTCGACGGGCTTTCCGGGGAAGTCGGTCTGCCCGCCGCCGCCACCGGTGGCGCCTCCGGAGGCGGCGCCGCCCGAGGACGGGCCGCCGGACGTGGTGCCGCCGGTCGCGGTGCCGCCCGAGGTGGTGCCGCCTGACGTGGTGCCGCCCGAGGTCGTGCCGCCGGCCGACGTGGTGCCTCCGGACGCCGAGCCGCCGCCGGAAGCCGTGCCCCCGGTCGTCGTGCCGCCGCCGTCCGACACCTTGATCGTCGCCGCGGCCGCGGCCTCCTCCTTCGGCGAGCAGCGCGTGGTGAACCCGCTGAAGTCCACGTCGTACCGGCCGGGAGTGACCGTCACCTCCCCCGCCTTCGTCAGCTTCACCCTCCCCTTCATGTCGGACAGCACCATCGGCGCGTTCTTGGGGATCGGCGGGTTCTTCCGCTCACCCTCCAGCTTCACCTCGCCCGCGAGCGCCCCGCCGAGCCGCACCCAGCCCGTCGGCTTCACGGTGTCCTTGCCGAGGTCCATCAGGTCGGTGTTGTTCGAGGCCGCCTTGACGGTCCTCCACACCACCTCGACCTCGTCGCCGACCTTCGCGGCGGCGGGCGCCGTCACCGAGACGGTCGTCGTGCCCCGCACCGGGCCGCCGCCGCCCGCGGGCGGTATGCACTCCACCTTGTACGAGACCTCGGCCGCCTGGGCGGGCCCCGCCCCCAGCAGCGCGGCCGCGCCGCCGAGCAGCAGCGCGGCCGCGGCCGCGCTCACCCTCCGTTGGGTCTTCATTGGTGTCCCTTCGTCGTCGGACTGCCGGCTGACGGTGCGGACGTCTGCGGTGCCGTGAACCACGGCAGGTCGGCGGCCTCCCCCGGCCCGGCCGCCTCGGCGGACTCGGCGGCCTCCTGCGCCGCGGGTGCCTCCGGCGCGGTCGCCGGCCGGATCCGGTCGACGAGGGCCATCCCGGCCCGGAACAGGCCGGCGGGCACCACCAGCAGGAGCAGGGCCCGGAACAGCAGCACCCCGTACGGGCGGGACACCGCCCACGGCCGGGCCGCCAGGACCGTCTCCCCGTACGCGAGGGAGACCGTGTGGCTCCCGTGCGCGCCGGCCCCGAGCGTGACGGGGAGCCGGACCTCCGCCCTGCCCCCGGGCGGGACGGCGCCCTTCCACCGGACCTCCTCCCACTGCGGGGCGAGCACGCCGCGGGCCGTGCCCAGCCGGAAGACCGGGTCCACGACGGGCGCGGGTCCGGTGTTCCCGAGGGTGACGGTGAAGGTGCGCGAGGGCGGCGCCCCGAACCGGGTCAGGATCCCGTCGCCGCCCTCCAGCCGGGCCGGGCCCAGCGCGGCGAGGCGCGGGGCGCCCTGCTCGGGCGGCGGCTCGGCCACCGGGTGGCCGGTGAGCGCCAGCGGGAGGGCGACCGTGGCGGCGTCCCCGCCGACCGAGGCCACGTGGACGATGCAGGGGCACGGCTTGGGCGGGGCCGCCGCGGCCAGCCGCGCCGTGAAGCGGCCGTCGCCGCCGACGGAGGCGGCCGCGCCCTCGGCGTTGGCGCAGCTGTTGGTGCCGCCGACCATGTTCTGGCCGCAGACCAGCAGCATCACCAGCGTCCCGGCCCGCCAGCCCGTGCCGGTCACGGTGAGCTCCGTACCCGGGGCGGCCTCCCGGAGCGAGAGCTGCGCGGCCGGCGGTGCGTCCGCGGCGGCGGCCGGTGACCCGGCGGCGAGCAGGCCCGCCGTGAGCGCGGCCGCGGCGGCGCGGGCCCCGGACCTGCCGGTCACGCGCGGGCTCCCGCCGGGTCGGGGGCCGGCTCCGGTCCGGCCGCGGGCGTCCCGCGCCGGGCGCGCCGCCTGCGGAGGAGGACCGGCGCGGCCGCGGCGGCGCCGCCGAGGGCGAGCAGGAACCCCGCGCCGACCGCGGGCCCGCCGGGTGCGAACCGGGCGGACGCGGTGGCGGTCGCGGCCGCGGCTCCCGGGGCGGTGGCGGTGAGCGTGACACCGGCGGCGCCGAGGCGGGGCGCGCCGGGCCACGGCTCGGCCAGGCGCAGCCGCCCGTTCAGCGGGTACTCCGCGCACAGCGCCCCCAGTTCAGGGACCAGCCGGGCGTGCCGCCCCCGCGCCAGGTCCGCCTCCACCCGCTCCAGCAGCACCGACAGCCGCAGCTCCGCGAGCCGCTCCCGCTGGATCCGGGCGAACGGCCCCGGCAGCCCGGCCAGCGGCACACCGCGCCACCGGGCGAGCGCCGCCTCCAACATCCGCGCCCCGGCGTCCGGATCGCCCGCGGCCACCAGCTCCCGGCCCCGGGCCGCCTCCGCCTCGAAGTCGGCCAGGTCGACCGCACCGTCCGGGACGTCCAGCGCGTACCCGCCGCCCTCCGTCACCAGGCAGGGCCCGAGCGCCCGCCGCAGCCGGTACACGTACGAGCGGACCGTGCCCGCGGCGGTGCGCGGGCTCGCCTCGCCCCAGATGCCGTCGATCAGCTCGTCCAGACCCGCCACGCCCGGCCGGCGCAGCAGCAGGATCGCCAGCACCAGCCGCTGCTGCGGCGGGCCCAGCGGGACGTCCACCCCGCCCCGGCCGGCCTGCACCGGCCCGAGCAGGGAGAAGCGCAGCACGGACGGATCACTCACAACGGCCCCCTCTCACGGTCCATCTCCCACCCGGCCCCCGCCGCAC
>NZ_RPSE01000253.1:0-9019 GCF_003949955.1 Streptomyces sp. WAC05292 | reverse complement strand
CGAGGCGAACACATCGGCAACGAACTCCGATAACTCACCCCGGAGCCGTTCCACCTCCCCCAGCCTCATACCAGAGAAGATGCCCACCACCAGGCGAGATACCCGACGTAACGAAGCACTACTAGGTCGTCTCTTTCGGATCTTGCCGGTCAAGCCCGCGTCGTCCGGTGCCGTGCATCGCAAGGCGGAGGGCCGCCCGCGTACTGGGGTACGCGGGCGGCCCGACAACGCGGCGAGGCGCGGTGCCGGACGGCGCGGGCCAGGCAAGATCCGGAAGAGGCGGCCTAGTGCCGCCGCTCCTGCTTCTGCTTGCAGTCCACGCACAGGGTGGCCCGGGGGAAGGCCTGCATGCGGGCCTTGCCGATGGGTTTGCCGCAGCTCTCGCACAGGCCGTAGGTGCCGGCGTCGAGGCGCTCCAGGGCGCGCTCGGTCTGCTCCAGCATCTCGCGGGCGTTGGCGGCGAGCGCCATCTCGGACTCGCGGGTGATGTTCTTCGTGCCGGTGTCGGCCTGGTCGTCTCCGGCGCCGTCCCCGGAGTCCCGCATGAGGCCGGTGATCGCCTCGTCGGAGGCGTGCAGCTCGTCGCGCAGCCGTACGGCCTCGTCGGTCAGCCCGGTGCGGGCCTCGGCGACCTCGGCCGGTGTCCACGGGTCCTCGCCCGGCCGTACGGCGAGCTCGCCGGGGGCGGCGGGAGCCGCGGTGGCCCCCGCCGGCATCCCGCCGCCGACGGCGTCGGCCGTCTTCCTGGCCGTGCCGGTGCTCTTCTTGGCAACCACTTTCCGGGCTCCCGTCTGTTGCGCGGCCTGGGCCGCCCCCTCGGCCCCGGCCGAGGCGGCCGCGGCCTTCCTCGCGGTCGCGGCCGGCTTGCGGGCCGCGGCCGGCTTGCGGGCCGCCTTCCCGGCGCCCTCGGCGCCGGGCTCGGCGCCCGCCGTGGCGGCGGCCGTCCTCACGGCCGTCCGGGCGGCCGCCTGCGGGGCGGCCGCACCGTCCTTGCGGCCCGCGGCGGACGCCCGCCGCGGGGCCGCGGCACCGGCGGCCGAGGCCTTTCGGGCGGCCTTGCCGACAGCCTGCTCGGGAGGACTCCCGGCGGTCTTCTTCGCCACCATGGCCGCGGCCCCTTCACATACTGTGACCCTGCTCGCGCATCGTGCCGGAACGATAAATCGGCTCCCGTCCCGCGGCAACGGGGCACGCGACCACCGAGCCGACCTGCATCCGTTGTGCCCAGCCGGAGGCCCGGTAATCCGCCCCTCCCGCCCCGCCGCCGCCGGCGCCGGCGCACCGGGCCGTTCGGGTCACGCGCCCGGCCGGGGCCGCCGGGCCGCGCGGACACCGCAAACCGGTCGGCCCCGCGGCGCCCCGCCCCGTACACTGGCCCCAGCGAAAGGCATGGACGGGGACGAGTAGCGTCGGACGCAGCCGTGAGCGACCCGGGGACGGTGAGAGCCCGGGGGCGAGCGCGACGTGAAGGATCACCCCTGAGCCGCCGGAAGAAAGCCGCCACGGCTCCGCGCGCGGAGTCCCGTACGGCAAGTAGAACCGGCTTCGCACCTCAATGAGGGGGCCGCCGGACCCGTCCGGAGGCCAAGGAGGGTGGTACCGCGGGAGCACGTCCCCGCCGCGGGGGCGACAGGCTCTCGTCCCTCCGGACGGAAGTGCAGACCGCCGGAGGAAGAGCCCAGCCCCATGACGACACCGCCCCAGTACCGCCCGGTACCCGCCCAGGTCGACCTGCCCGCCCTCGAACACGCCGTTCTCGACTTCTGGCGCGAGAACAAGACCTTCGCCAAGACCCTGGAGCAGTCCGAGGGCCGCCCGGAGTGGGTCTTCTACGAGGGCCCGCCGACCGCGAACGGCATGCCCGGCGCGCACCACATCGAGGCCCGCGTCTTCAAGGACGTCTTCCCCCGCTTCCGCACCATGCGCGGCTACCACGTGGCCCGCAAGGCGGGCTGGGACTGCCACGGCCTGCCCGTCGAGCTCGCCGTCGAGAAGGAGCTCGGCTTCAACGGCAAGCAGGACATCGAGGCGTACGGCATCGCCGAGTTCAACGCGAAGTGCCGCGAGTCCGTGACCCGGCACACCGACGCGTTCGCCGAGCTGACGACCCGCATGGGCTACTGGGTCGACCTGGACGAGGCGTACCGGACCATGGACCCCGAGTACGTGGAGTCCGTGTGGTGGTCCCTGAAGGAGATCTTCAAGAAGGGGCTGCTGGTCCAGGACCACCGCGTCGCCCCCTGGTGCCCGCGCTGCGGCACCGGCCTGTCCGACCACGAGCTGGCCCAGGGCTACGAGACGGTCGTCGACCCCTCCGTCTTCGTCCGCTTCCCCCTGACCTCCGGCCCCCTCGCCGGCGAGGCCGCCCTCCTCGTGTGGACGACGACCCCCTGGACCCTGGTGTCCAACACCGCGGTGGCCGCCCACCCGGAGGTGGAGTACGTCGTCGCGACCGACGGCACCGAGAAGCTGGTCGTCGCCCGCCCGCTGCTGGAGAAGGCCCTCGGCGAGGGCTGGGAGGCGACCGGGCAGTCCTTCACCGGCCGCGAGATGGAGCGCTGGACGTACGAGCGCCCCTTCTCCCTCGTGGAGTTCCCCGAGCCGGCGCACTACGTCGTGAACGCCGAGTACGTCACGACCGAGGACGGCACCGGTCTGGTCCACCAGTCCCCCGCCTTCGGCGCCGACGACCTCGCGGTCTGCCGCGCGTACGGGCTGCCCGTCGTGAACCCGGTCCGCCCCGACGGCACGTTCGAGGAGGACGTCCCGCTGGTCGGCGGCGTCTTCTTCAAGAAGGCCGACGAGAAGCTGACCGCCGACCTCGACGCCCGCGGCCTGCTCTTCAAGCACATCGCCTACGAGCACAGCTACCCGCACTGCTGGCGCTGCCACACCGCGCTGCTGTACTACGCGCAGCCGTCCTGGTACATCCGCACCACCGCCGTCAAGGACGCGATGCTGCGGGAGAACGGCAGGACCAACTGGTTCCCCGAGTCGGTCAAGCAGGGCCGCTTCGGCGACTGGCTCAACAACAACATCGACTGGGCGCTGTCCCGGAACCGCTACTGGGGCACCCCGCTGCCGATCTGGCGCTGCGAGGAGGGCCACCTGACGTGCGTCGGCTCGCGCGCCGAGCTGTCCGAGCTGTCGGGCGCCGACCACTCCGGCCTGGACCCGCACCGCCCGTACATCGACGACGTCACCTTCCCCTGCACCGCCGAGGGCTGCGCGCACACCGCGGTCCGCGTGCCGGAGGTCATCGACGCCTGGTACGACTCGGGCTCGATGCCGTTCGCGCAGTGGGGCTACCCGTACAAGAACAAGGAGGTCTTCGAGAAGCGCTACCCGGCGCAGTTCATCTCGGAGGCCATCGACCAGACCCGCGGCTGGTTCTACACGCTGATGGCCGTCGGCACCCTGGTGTTCGACAAGTCCTCGTACGAGAACGTGGTATGCCTCGGCCACATCCTCGCCGAGGACGGCCGCAAGATGTCCAAGCACCTGGGCAACATCCTGCAGCCGATCCCGCTCATGGACCAGCACGGCGCCGACGCGGTCCGCTGGTTCATGGCGGCCGGCGGCTCCCCGTGGGCGGCTCGCCGCGTCGGCCACGGCACGATCCAGGAGGTCGTCCGCAAGACGCTCCTGACGTACTGGAACACGGTCGCCTTCCAGGCCCTGTACGCCCGCACCTCGAACTGGGCGCCGTCGGCGGCCGACCCGGCGCCGGCCGAGCGCACGGTCCTGGACCGCTGGCTGCTGTCCGAGCTGAACGCGCTGGTGGCCGAGACCACCGAGGCGATGGAGGCGTACGACACGCAGCGCGCGGGCAAGCTGTTGTCGGCCTTCGTGGACGACCTGTCGAACTGGTACGTGCGCCGCTCGCGCCGCCGGTTCTGGCAGGGCGACGCGGCGGCGCTGCGCACCCTCCACGAGGTGGTCGAGACGGTGACGCGCCTGATGGCCCCGCTGACGCCGTTCATCACGGAGCGGGTCTGGCAGGACATGGTCGTCCCGGTCGCCCCGGATGCCCCGGAGTCCGTCCACCTGTCGACCTGGCCGGTCGCCGACGCGTCCGCGATCGACCCGGTGCTCTCCCGGCAGATGCAGCTGGTGCGCCGCCTGGTCGAGTTGGGCCGCGCCACGCGCGCCGAGTCCGGCGTCAAGACCCGCCAGCCGCTCTCGCGGGCCCTGGTGGCCGCGGCCGGCTTCGACGCGCTGTCGCCCGAACTGCAGGCGCAGATCACCGAGGAGCTCAACGTCTCCTCCCTCGCCTCGCTCTCCGAGGTCGGCGGCTCCCTGGTCGACACCACGGCGAAGGCGAACTTCCGGGCGCTCGGCAAGCGCTTCGGCAAGGGCGTCCAGGACGTGGCCAAGGCGGTCGCCGCGGCGGACGCGGCCGCGCTGTCGCTGGCGCTGCGCTCCGGTGAAGCCGCGGTCGAGGTCAACGGCGAGACGGTCGTCCTCACCCCGGAGGAGGTCATCATCACCGAGACCCCGCGCGAGGGCTGGTCGGTCGCCTCGGACTCGGGTGCGACGGTCGCCCTGGACCTGGAGATCACCCCGGAGCTGCGGCTCGCGGGCCTGGCCCGTGACGCGATCCGCCTGATCCAGGAGGCCCGCAAGAACTCCGGCCTGGACGTCGCGGACCGGATCGCGCTGCGCTGGACCGCGGCCGACCCGGAGGTCGCCACGGCGCTGACCGGCCACGCGGACCTCATCGCGGAGGAGGTCCTGGCCACGGACTTCGCCGAGGGCGAGGCCGACGGCACGTACGGGGAGGCGTTCGCCGACGAGTCGCTGACGCTCTCCTTCCGCCTCCGCAAGGCGTAACGGCACCGCAGCAGGCGAACGGCGCCCTCCCCGCTCGGGGAGGGCGCCGTTCTCTCGTTCGAGGCGCGCAGCGGGCGGACCGGATTCGAACCGGCGTCCTCCCTCTTGCAGAGAAGGCGCGACGACCTCTGCGCTACCGCGCCGCTGCGCGCGCCCCACTGTAGCGGCGGGCGGGCACGCGGAACGGGCCGGGCCCGGGTTCCGTGGGGAACCCGGGCCCGGCCCGTGCTGACTGCCTGCCGGCCGCTTGGCGGCGGGCTACGTCAGTTGTCGTCCTCGTCGATGAGGAAGCCGCGCATCGGGGACGGCGCCTGCATGGGCGAGGGCCCTGCCGGCCGCACCGGAGCCATCGGCTGCGTCATCGCGGGGGACATCTGCTGCTGGCCGCCGTACGACGGGCCGCCCATCGGGGAGGGGCCGCCCATCGGGGACGGTCCGCCCATGCCCATGGCACCGGCCGGGGCCATCGACGGGGACGGCGACGCCGGAAGCGCGGGGCCCGCGGGGTTCCGCGGCGGGGCCAGCGAGTCGTCGGCCTGGGTCTCCAACTGGCGCAGCTGGGACTCCAGGTAGGACTTCAGGCGCGTGCGGTACTCGCGCTCGAAGCCCCGCAGGTCCTCGACCTTGCGCTCCAGCGTGGCGCGGGCGGACTCCAGGGAGCCCATCGCGACGCGGTGCTTCTCCTGGGCGTCCCGCTCCAGCGCGTCGGCCTTGGCGCGGGCGTCGCGCTCCAGGCCCTCGGCACGGCTGCGCGCCTCGCCGACGATCTTGTTGGCCTCGGAACGGGCCTCCGCGATGGCCTGGTCGGCGGTCTGCTGCGCCAGCGACAGGACGCGGGCGGCGCTGTCGCCGCCGGGGCCCTGCTGCGGGAGCTGCGGCTGCTGGCCCATGGGCTGCATCTGCTGGCCCATCTGCTGCATGGGCTGGCCCATCTGCTGCATCGGCTGGCCCATGGGCTGCATCTGCTGGCCGAGCGGGTTCTGGCCGCCCATCGACTGCTGGCCCATCTGCTGCATCGGCTGGCCCATCGGCTGCATGGGGCCGCCCATCGGGCCGGGGCCGCCGGGGCCCTGCGGGCCGGGGCCGCCGGGACCGGCGGGAAGCTGCGGCTGGCCGCCGGGGAGCTGCGGCGGACCCATCTGCGGCGGGCCCTGCTGGGCCGGCGGGCCGGATATGGCGGCGGGCACCGGGGCGCCGGGTCCGCGCTGGTCCTGGGGTTCCGGCTTGCGCATGCCCTGCTGCTGCTGGTTCTGCGCGGCGGCGCGCGTGGCCGCGGCCAGCTTCGCTCGCAGGTCCTCGTTCTCGCGCAGCAGGCGCGTCAGCTCGGCTTCGACCTCGTCGAGGAAGGCATCGACCTCGTCCTCGTCATAGCCTTCTCGGAGGCGGACGGTCGTGAACTGCTTGTTCCGCACGTCCTCGGGAGTCAGCGGCATGTCTTCTTCACCTCTACGTAGTCGTCGGCAGTCGGCAGGACCGTATCGGGACTGTCCCCGCGCTCGCGGGAAAGCTCATCGTTCACACGCTTCTCGCAGCGGTGCTCACGAAGCTGATGAGGATGTAAACGATGATCATCAGAACGAAGAAGGACAGGTCCAGTGCCACGCCCCCGAGACGCAACGGCGGAATGAACCGCCGGAGAAGCTTGAGCGGCGGATCGGTCACAGTGTAGGTCGCCTCCAGGACGACCACCATCGCCTTGCCGGGTGTCCATGAACGTGCGAACTGGAAGACGTAGTCCATCACCAGCCGGAAGATCAGCACGATGAGGAAGCACATCAGAGCGATGTAGACCACCTGTAGTGCGACACCCATCCCGCGCTTCCCTCTCCCCTGCTTCCGCTCTGTTCCCGGCCCCGTGTCTGACGGATCGGTCTAGCTTTGGTTGAAGAACCCGCCCTCCGCGATGCGGGCCTTGTCCTCCGCCGTGACATCGACGTTAGCAGGCGAGAGCAGGAACACCTTCTGTGTCACTCGTTCAATGCTGCCGTGCAATCCGAACACGAGACCGGCGGCAAAGTCGACAAGTCGCTTCGCGTCGGTGTCGTCCATCTCCGTGAGGTTCATGATCACCGGAGTGCCCTCACGGAAGTGTTCCCCGATGGTACGGGCCTCGTTGTAGGTCCGGGGGTGCAGCGTCGTGATGCGGTACGGCTCCCGCTCGGAGACGACCTTGGGCATGATCACGGGGGCGTTCTTCTCCAGGTTCGTGCGTTCAGGTGTGATGGATGCCACGGGGGCGATTCGCGCAGGACGTCCGCTTTCCACCGGGGACGGGACGGGTTCCCGTTGCGCCGGAGGCTGTACGGCTCGTACCGGTTCGTCCGTTACGGGCGGTTGGTGCGCGGGCTGCTGGCGCCGGCGGTCCCGCTCCGGTTCCGGCTCGGGTTCGAACTCGTCATCGGGGTCGTACCCCGGGTTGTCGTACCGGTCGTCCTCCACGAGGCCGAGGTAGACCGCCATCTTGCGCATCGCGCCGGCCATTCTCCGAGTCCTCCGCTCTGTGGTGGATCGCCCTGTCGCAGGTGTGTCGTCGTGTCACCAAGGTCACCAACTGCCCGCGATCCACGTGGCCTACCCGCTCACCAGCGGGAATGACCATATTTTCTGCTGTGGTCCGACTTTCTTCGCGACGTTACCCGAGCCGGGGTCTCGCGCCGAGTACCGCGGTGCCGACGCGTACATGTGTCGCACCGGCCGCCACGGCCTCTTCCAGGTCCGCGCTCATCCCGGCCGAGACCATCGTGGCAGCCGGATGGTCCGCGCGCAGGCGGGATGACAATTCCACCAGCCGCTCGAACGCGGCGCGTTCGCGGCCCGCGTAGGGGCCTGCCAGCGGGGCGACGGTCATCAGGCCGTCGATCCGCAGCCCGGGCGCCGCGGCCACGAGGTCCGCCAGTTCCAGGAGCTGCTCGGGGGCCGCGCCGCCGCGGCCGCCGCGCTCGCCGGACTCCGCGTCGAGGGCGATCTGGACGAGGCAGCCGAGCTCCCGGCCGGCCTGTCCGGCCGCCGCCGACAGGGCCGTCACCAGCTTCGGCCGGTCGACCGACTGCACGACATGGGCGTAACCGGCAACGGAACGGACTTTGTTCGTCTGCAACTGGCCCACGAAGTGCCAGGTGAGCGGCAGATCCGCACAGGCCGCCGCCTTCGGCGCGGCATCCTGGTCCCGGTTCTCCGCCACGTGGCGGACCCCGAGCTCCGCCAGGAGTCGTACGTCGCTCGCGGGGTACGTCTTGGTGACCACGATGAGGGTCACCTCCCCGCGGTCGCGGCCCGCGGCCGCGCACGCGGAGGAGATCCGCTCCTCCACGCGCGCGAGGTTCGCCGCGAGTTCCGCCTTACGATCCGTCATCACCTAGTCCAACCAGACATATCCGGCAAGCCGCCCGGTCACCCGGTCGCGGCGGTACGAGAAGTGGTCCCGCGACTCCAGTGTGCAGACCGGGGAGCGGTGGCGGTTCACCACCCCCGCCTCCGCGAGCTGGGCGTGCACGCCGGCGGCCACGTCGACGGCGGGAGTGCCCCAGCTCGTCTCGGACCGGGCGGCCGGGACCGCCGCGGCGACCTCGTCCCGCATCGCGGCCGGCACCTCGTAGCAGCGGCCGCAGACCGCGGGGCCCGTGCGGGCGATGATCCGCCCGGGCTCCGCTCCGAGCGCGGCCATCGCCTCCAGCGCCGCGGGGACCACCCCGGCGACCAGGCCGGGGCGCCCGGCGTGGGCGGCGGCCGCGACCCCGGCGACGGGGTCGGCGAGCAGGACGGGGGTGCAGTCCGCGGTCAGAACCGCGAGGGCGAGGCCCCGGCGGTCGGTGACGACGGCGTCGACCTGCGGGATCTCGGCGCCGGCGGCCCACGGGCCGGTGACGGTGGCCACGTCCCGGCCGTGGACCTGGTTCATCCAGACCACGGCCTCCGGTGCGAGGCCGAGGGACTTCGCCGCGGCTGCCCGGTTCGCGAGAACGGCGGCCGGGTCGTCTCCGACCGCGCCGCCGAGATTGAGCTCCTCGTACGGAACGGCGCTCACCCCGCCCCACCGGTCGGTGAAGGCGAAGTGGGCGCCGTTCTCGGTGTGCTGCCCCGGTGTCACTTCAAGAAGTCCGGGACGTCCAGCTCCTCGGCCGGGCTGTCCTGGTAGGGGCGGGCCGTCGGGACCTGCGGTGCGGGGGCCGGCGGCTCGGGCGCGGGG
>NZ_RPSE01000252.1:0-9034 GCF_003949955.1 Streptomyces sp. WAC05292 | reverse complement strand
GGGTGAAGACGGCCATCTGGGTGGGCGGGCCGACCTCGGGGTCGTCGTCCCCGACGGGCAGGTGCGCGACGGTGTAGCCGTGCCGGCCGGCGACGGCCCCGGCCCAGTCGCGGAACTGGGCGCGGGTCCACTCGAAGCGGTGGTCGGGGTGGCGGACCTGCCCGGCGGGCAGGGACTCCCAGCGGACGTTGTACTCGGCGTTCGGGGTGGTGACGAGGACGGTGCGCGGGCGCGCCGAGCCGAACACCGCATACTCCAGGGCGGGCAGCCGCGGCGGGTCGACGTGCTCGACGACCTCGCTGAGGACGGCCGCGTCGTAGCCGGCGAGCCGCTTGTCCGTGTACGTGAGGGAGCCCTGGAGCAGGCGGACCCGGCCGGCCTGCCGCTCGCCCATGCGCTCCGTCCGCAGCCGCTTCGCGGCCGTGGCGAGGGCCCGTACGGACACGTCGACGCCGGTGATCTCCGTGAAGGAGGTGTCTTTCAGGAGCTGCTGCACCAGGGCGCCCTGCCCGCAGCCGAGGTCGAGGACGCGGGCGGCGCCGGCGGCGCGCAGTGCCGCGGTGACGGCCTCGCGGCGCAGCACGGCGAGGGGCAGCGGGCGGTCGGCGGTGTCGGTGTCCTCGTCGACGGCGTTGTCGAGGTCCTCGGCCGGGCTGCCGTCCGCCTCGGCGAGGCGGGCCAGTTCGAGGCGCTCCAGGGCGTCCCGGGTCAGCCGCTTGTGGCGGGCCAGGTAGCGGGAGGTGATCAGCCCGTGCTCCGGGTGCCCGGCGAGCCAGCCGTCGCCGGCGTGCAGCAGCTTGTCGACCTCGTCGGGGGCGACCCAGTAGTGCTTGGCGTCGTCCAGGACGGGCAGCAGGACGTACAGCTGCCGCAGCGCGTCGGCGAGGCGCAGCCGGCCCTCCAGGACGAGGCGCACGTACCGGGAGTCCCCCCACTCGGGGAACCGCTCGTCGAGCGGCAGCGGCTCGGGCCGTACGAGGTCCCAGCCGAGGGGGCCGAACAGCCGGTGCACGAGCTGCGGTCCGCCGCGCGCGGGCAGGACGGGGATCTCGATCCGCAGTGCGCGCGGCTCGTCGACGAGGTCGGGGCGGGCGGCGCACCTGCCGTTCAGGGCGCTGCCGAAGACGCCGCGCAGTGCGACGGCGAGCAGCGAGGAGGCGGCGTAGGGGCGGTCGTTGACGTACTGGGCGAGTGCGGTGTCGGGCGCTCCGCCCCGGCCCCTGCCCTGGCCGCGCCGGACGAGCGCGACGGGGTCCACCTCCAGCAGCAGGGCCGCCGTGCAGCGCTCCTCCCCGGCCTCGGGGTAGAAGACGTGGGCGGTGCCGTGGGAGGTGGTGAACGCCTGCGCCTTGCCGGGATGCTTGTGCAGCAGGAATCCCAGGTCGGTGGCGGGGCGGTCGGGGGTGCCGGTGGTGGAGATCGTCAGGAACACGCTTCCGATTCTTGCCGCCGGGCCCGCCCCGCCGCCGCCTATTTTCCGGGGGCGGTCGTTCCGCGGGACCGGTCGGGCGGGGTGCCGCGGAGGCCGGGCGCGAGGGCGGCGATGCGGCGGGGGCCGATCCGGCAGCAGCCGCCGACGAGGCGGGCGCCGGCCCGCAGCCAGGCCCGGACGGGCCAGGGCGCGGGGGCGGCCGGGTGCTCCCAGGCAGCGGAGGCGGCGTTCCATGCGGAGCCGTCGTTCGGGTAGGCGAGCAGCGGCTTGCCGGTGGCGGAGGCGGCCTCCTCCAGGGCGGGCAGCACGTCCTGGGGGTCGCAGCAGTTCACGCCGACCGCGACGACCTGCGGGGACTCCTCGGCCAGGGCGAAGGCCTCGGCGAGCGGCCCGCCGGCCCGGGTGCGGCCGCCGGCGACGGTGTACGACAGCCAGGCCCGGGCCCCGGTCTCGGCGAGCACGTCGAGGACGGCTTCGGCCTCGTCGGCGTCGGGGACGGTCTCGACGGCCAGCACGTCGGGTCCGGCGTCGAGGAGCGCCTCGATGCGGGGCCGGTGGAACGCGGCGAGCTCCCGCCTGCCCAGCCCGTACCGGCCGCGATACTCGGAGCCGTCGGCGAGGACGGCGCCGTACGGGCCGACGGATGCGGCGACCCACACCTCGTGCCCGGCGGCTTCGGCGGCGCGGTCGGCGAGGCGGACGCTGCGGTGCAGCAGGGCGGTGGTCTCGCCGCGGCCGCGGCCGCGGGCGGCGAAGGCCTCGTAGCCCACCTGGTAGCTCGCGGTGGTCAGCACTTCGGCGCCGGCCCCCGCGTACGCCGCGTGCGCGGCCTGCACCTGGTCGGGCCGCTCGGCGAGCACCCGGCCGGTCCACAGGCCCCCGGACAGCTCGCAGCCCTGGTCGTCGAGCTGGCTGCCGAGCCCGCCGTCGAGGACGAGCGCCCGCGCGGCGAGCGCGTCGGCGAACGGCGCGGCCGCCCGCGTCATGCCCCCCACCCCCTCGGCAGGTCCGGCCGATCCGGCCCGGCCGGCCGATCGGGCGGTGTACGGCGGTGTACGGCGTGTTCCACACCACCCATCCTGCACCTCCCCGCCCCCGCAGGGTGAATCTCCGTCAACCGGGAGCCGCCCCCGGCCGCGGCCAGTGACCAGCCGCCGACGGGGATCGTTTCCCCGGTCGGAGCCGGACCGCCCGGCCCGCGCGCCGGCGGCCCTCCCGCCGGCACGACCGCCGCCCCCTTCCGCCCGCGGAAGGGCCAGGTACGAGGAGGCCGCCATGTCCCACGAGTCCGCATCCGAACGCCCCGGACAGGACGACATGCGCCGCGACCCGGCCGCGGCCGACCCCCCGAAGAGCCTCCTGCAGCAGATGGAGGACCTGATGGACGCCCTGAACGCGGACCTCTCCCGGCTGGACGCGGAGCTCCAGTCCTCCACGGACCGCGCCCCGGGCCCGGGCCGCACCCCGTAGCGGCGGCCCGGCGGGGGGGCAGCCCCGGCCCCCGGGGGGCGGTTCAGGCCCCTCCCCCGCCGGCCTCGCCTGCCGGAACGCGGCCGCTCGCGTCCTGGCGCGGGACACGGGCCCGCGGCTCCGACACGGCGGCGACCAGCGTGGAGGAGACGTGGGCCAGGGCGGGGTGCGCGGCGAGGAAGACCGTTTCGACTCCGGCCAGTTCCCGGTTCATACGAGCCATCGGCACCTCGTAGGCCAGGTCGGTGGTGCTGCGGACCCCGCGGACCACCACGTCGATTCCGTGGCGGCGGCAGTAGTCGACCAGCAGGCCGCCGGTGTGGGAGTCGACCGTGACGTTGTCCAGGCCGGCCGCCGCCGCACGGAGCCGGTCCAGCCGCTCCGGGACGCGGAACCGGCCGGTCTTCCCCGGATGGGCCATCACGCACACCACGACCTCGTCGAACAGCCGGGCAGCACGCCGCAGTACGTCCCGGTGTCCTGGGGTGACCGGGTCGAAGGATCCCGGGAAAAGGGCTCGCATGCTCGGGGAGGTTAGCAGCGGCCACCGGGCGTGACGACGCGCCAGAGCGGCCGCACCCCTCCCGTAAGCGGCCCCGGCAGCCCGTCGGCTGTCCGCCCCGGGCCCCGTTCCCGTTGCTCCCGCCGCCGGCCCCGGCCCCGGCCCGGTTGGGGGCCGGGACGCGGGGGCGGGAGCGGTTCAGGCGGCTCCGTGGTGGTGGGCCGTCAGGCGGCGCAGGAGGGCCCGGACCCGGTCGCTCGACTCGTCGGCCGCGTCGATCGACTCCATGCACTGCCAGTACAGGCCCTCGTCGTCCGTGCCGCAGGCCACCCCGACCAGGGCCATGCCGACCTCGCCGAGGAGGTCCTGGAGGCCGAGGAGGGAGCCCCGGAGGTCGGTCACCACGGTCAGCTGTGCCGCGCGCGGCGGCTGGTCCGGAGCCGTGCGCTCGCCGCGCAGGGCCGCTCTGTGGAACACCCCGCATCCTCTGCCTCCCGCTTCGCCCAGGCCCCGCGCCTCCGCTCTCAGTTCCCGCGGCCCGCTGACCGCGAGCCAGTGGCCCATGCCCTGGGCCAGGGCCTGGGTCTGCCATGCCTCCCACACGATGTCCATCGCCGCCCCGCTGTGCGCCAGCGCGCGGCGGCCGGCCGCGATGAGCCGTACCGCATCCATATGCCGTCCCCCGTCCGCACGACATCCGCCGTTCTCACCACTACCCAGAGTGAGGGCAATGCGTCAGTAAAGCCAGGGGTATTCGGAAATCTCTGGACAGAGACAGGGTTGTGGACAACGCCATCACTCCGAAGAGTGACGATTTGCGGTCGTAGCGCCGGTCACCGGGAAGCGGAGCTCGTTCCTTTCGATCTTCGCGGCGAGCGCGTCCAGCACGTCCACCCCGAGGACCTCGCAGAACTGCAGCAGGTAGGCGAGCACGTCGGCCACCTCGTCGGCCACCCGGTGCGCGGTGTCCGGCTCGTCCATGACCCGCGCGGACTGCTCGGGCGTCAGCCACTGGAAGATCTCGACGAGTTCGGACGCCTCGACGCTCAGCGCGACGGCCAGGTTCTTCGGGGTGTGGTACGGCCCCCAGCCGCGGGCCGCCGCGAACTCGGCCAGACTCTGCTGGAGTTGGTACAGGCGCTCGTCACCGGTTGCGGGCGGTTCGCTGTTCTTCTGGGGCGTGTCGGTCATGCCCCAGGTCTACCACCGCCGCCCCGGGGGCCTCGCGGGCGGCCGCCGCGGCCCCCTCCCCGACGGCCGCCAGGAGGCGGACGTGGCCGCGGCCGCCGGCGAGGAGGGCGAGGCGCAGCAGTTCGGCGTTCTGCCGCCGGTCCAGTCCGCGGTCGAAGCCGTCGGCGAGGACGGTGAGGGCCTGCCGGGCGGAGAGCAGTTCGGCGGCGGGGTCCATGGCGAGCACGCCGGGGCCCGTGAGGAGGACCAGGGCCAGGGCGAGGAAGCGGAGTTCGCCGGAGCCGAGCCGGCCGAGTTCGGTGGCGGGCAGCCCGGGCCCGCGGTCCAGGACGGCGGTGACGGCACCGGACTCGCCACCGGAGGCGAGGGCGTCGAGGCCGTGGACGCGGCCCGCGCAGGCGGCCTGCGCGGCGCGCGCGAGCAGCGTGTGGCGGGTGGTGCACTCGTGGCGGGTGCGGCGCAGTACGTCGGCGAGGTTGGCGCAGTCGCGGCGCAGCCGGCCCTCGCCGGGCGGGGCGGGGGCGCGCATCCGGTCGGGCTCCGGGTCGCAGGCGAACACGGAGCGGAGGGCGACGACGACCTGTTCGGCGGCGGCGAGGACCCGCCGCTGCCCGGGGGTGGCGCCGGCGACGCGCAGCGGGACGAGGGCGGTGCCGAGCCGGTCGTCGGGGAAGGGCGCGCGGGTGACGGCGGCGCCGCCGCCGGTGAGCCAGGCGGCCTGGACGCTGCGCCGGGCGGGGTCGCGCAGGGCGGTGCCGAACAGGATCTCGCCGTTCGCGGTGAGCCGTTCGCCGACGATCCGCAGGGCCGGTTCGGCCTGGACGGCGAGGTCGAGGCGGACCGGGCCCGCGGGGCCTTCGACGGTGCAGCCGATCCGGAAGCCGCGGCGCCCCTGGGCGTCGGCGGCGGCCCGGTCGGGGACGCGGGCGGCGGGGTCGGGGAAGACCGCTTCCAGGGTGGCGCCCGCGGCGAGGGCGGCCAGGGCTTCGTGGGCGGCGAGGACATGGGACTTGCCGCTGCCGCTCGGCCCGGTGAGGAGGGTGACGGGGGCCAGCGGCAGGGCGAGGCCCCGGTGCGGTCCGAAGGCGGAGAGCCGCAGCTCGCCGGCGACGGGTCGCACCGGCCCCGCCCCGCCGGCGGCTCCGGACGCGGCGGAGGCCCCGCCCCCGGGGGTCCCGTCCCCGTACGGCGGGCCGGCCGCGGCGGACGCGGCCGCCGCGCCGGGCGCCGCAGGAGGCCCCGCCGCGCCGGCGGCTGCCGCAGGCCGCGGTCCGGCGGCCCGCGGCGCGACGCCCGGGCGATGGCCGCGCCGGGGCGGGCGGAACTGCTCGGGTACGGCGGGACCGGTGCGGGGCCGGGGCCCCGCCGTGTCCGGGATGGCGTCCATGCGGCGGACGGTAGGCCCGCCGCCGACTCCCCCGGCCCGCCGAACCGTTACCTCGGCGGGACCTTCCTACGATCGGGGGACGGCCGCGGCCGCGATCCCCTCGACCTCGGTTCCGACCGGCGCCAGCAGGAAGACGTTCCGGTCGACGCGGTGCATGCCGCTGCCCAGTCCGAAGACGACCCCGCTGCTGAAGTCCAGGATCCGCTTGGCCACTTCGGTGTCGGCTCCGGTGAGGTCGAGGAGGACGGGCACCTGTGCGATCAGGTACTCGGCCACCTCCCGCGCGTCGGCGAAGACCTGCACCCGGATCACGACGAAGCGCCGCTGCTCGGCGGCCGCGGCCCCGGAGGACGCGGGGATCGTGCGGTGGTCCACCCGTGAGGGCCACTCGTTGCGACTGCGCAGGGGAACCACCTGCGCGAGACCCTCCCACTGTTCGTCCGTGACGTCGTACCTGCTCACCGGGCCGCCTCGGCCGCGCGCTTCATGTGCATCCCGCCATCCTCTCGTGTTTCACCCGTTCAGCCCAACTACGACACGGCCGGCACGGGGGGCGCACGGAAACGCGGGCCTCTCGGCGGGGCGGGGTGCCCACTCCGCCACCGATGGGTTAGGTTAGGCATGCCTAAGTTTGCAGTCCAGGACGATGGAGAGATCCGCATGCGCATGTCCGGTGCACCCGCCACCCCTGCCGCCGGCCGCCCCACCGACGCCGAGCGCGTCCGCTCGATCCTGGCCGCCGCCCACTCCATGACCGTCGTCACCGACGGCGTCCACACCGAAGTGCGCCACCTCGACGGCTCCGACCCGCTGGGCCGGCTGCACCTGCACCCCGCCGAGCCCGGCGGGGAGACGGAGGAACGCCCCGCGATCCGGATGGAGTTCACCGACATCGCGCCCACCCCGGTCCGCGACCGGGTCCGCGCCCGCGTCACCGTCTCCGGCCGCCTCCTCACCCCGTACCGCGGGCAGGACTCCGAGGCCCGCACCTGCGTCGAGTTCCTCCGGGCCGTCCTGGAGACCCCGGACGGCCGCCGCACCTCCCTCGGCCTCGGCGAGCTGGAGGCGGCCTCCCCCGACCCCCTCGCCCCGTACGAGGCCGGCATGCTCACGCACTTCCTCGACGACCACTCCGAGCTCGTCACGCTCCTGCTCCGCCTGGTCGCCCCGCAGCCCACCGCCGACCTGGTACGCGCCCTGCCGCTGGCCATGGACCGCCACGGACTCACCCTCCGCCTGGAAGGGCGCCGCGGCCACCGCGACGCCACCCTGCCCTTCCCCTCCCCCCTGGACGAAGTCGAACAGGCCGGCGCGCAGATGCAGGCACTCTTCAGCGCGGCCCGCCGCCGCTCCCACCGCAACACCCTGCCCGCCTGACACCCCTGGCGGCCGGGGAGGGCGCCGCCCCGCCCGGGCGGGCGGGCCGACACGCCCGACAGGTCCGCCGTCCGGGCGATCCGCCGAACCCGGCCCCGCGGGGCGCCCCCCGCGGTGCGGCCCGGGGCCCTCCGCGCGACCAGGGCGGGGTTCCGGTTCTGCCCGCTCTTCCGTGCCCCCTACCCCCTCACATGAGAGGGGGAGATCACATCCAGTGCTTATGGTCGTCCCCACCGTGACCCCCCTAGCATTCGAGCCATGACGGTCCTGCCTGATGACGGGCTCTCCCTGGCCGCCGAGTTCCCTGACGCGACGCATGAGCAGTGGCAGCGCCTGGTAGAAGGCGTACTGCGCAAGTCCGGCAAGGACGTATCCGGCGAAGCCGCGGAAGACGCGTTGTCCACCCAGCTCGAGGACGGGCTCCTCACCCGCCCGCTCTACACCGCGCCCGACACCTCCCCGGACACCGGTTTCCCCGGTTTCGCCCCCTTCGTGCGGGGCGGTACCCCCGCGGGCGGTGCCGCCTCCGGCTGGGACGTGCGGCAGCGGCACCTCGGAACCGACCCCGCGCAGGTGAACGAGGCCGTCCTCGCCGACCTGGAGAACGGCGTCACCTCGCTGTGGCTGTGCCTCGGCGGTGGCGGGGTACCCGTCGACGCGCTCGGCCGAACCCTCGACGGCGTGTACCTCGACCTCGCCCCCGTCTCCCTCGACGCCGGCGCCGAGTTCGAGGCGGCCGCCCGCGCCCTGCTGGCCCTGTACGCCGAGCGCGGCGTCGCCCCGGAGGCCGCCCGCGGCTGCCTCGGCGCCGACCCGCTCGGCCACGAGGCCCGTACCGGGGAGGCCGCCGACCTCGGCTCCGCCGTCGCCCTCGCCCGGGAGACGGCCGCCGGCTGGCCCGGCCTGCGGGCCCTGGCCGTCGACGCCCTGCCGTACCACGAGGCCGGCGGTTCGGCCGCGCAGGAGCTCGGCCTGTCCCTCGCCGCCGGAACCGCCTACCTGCGGGCCCTGACCGCGGGCGGGCTCGGCGTCGAAGCGGCCCTCGGCCAGTTGGAGTTCCGGTACGCGGCGACCGCCGACCAGTTCCTCACCATCGCGAAGCTCCGCGCGGCCCGCCGCCTGTGGGCCCGCGTCGCCGAGGCGTGCGGCGCCCCGCACGCCGGCGCTCAGCGCCAGCACGCGGTGACCTCGCCGGTGATGATGACCCGCCGCGACCCGTGGGTGAACATGCTGCGCACCACCGTCGCCTGCATGGCGGCGGGCGTCGGCGGCGCGGACTCCGTCACCGTGCTGCCGTTCGACCACGAACTCGGCCTGCCCGACGCGTTCGCGCGCCGCATCGCCCGCAACACCTCCACCATCCTGATGGAGGAGTCGCACCTGGCGCGGGTCGTCGACCCGGCCGGCGGCTCCTACTACGTGGAGCGCCTCACCGACGAGCTCGCCGACGCCGCCTGGGAGTTCTTCCGATGCGTCGAGAAGGCGGGGGGCCTCGCCGCGGCCCTGCGCTCCGGCCTGGTCGCCGACCGGCTGGCCGCCACCTGGGCCGAGCGCTCCGCGAAGCTCGCCAAGCGGCGCGAGCCCATCACCGGCGTCAGCGAGTTCCCGCTGCTCTCCGAACAGCTGCCCGAGCGGCCCCCCGCCCCCGCCGCGCCCACCGGCGGGGGCGGGGGGC
>NZ_RPSE01000251.1:0-9077 GCF_003949955.1 Streptomyces sp. WAC05292 | reverse complement strand
GGGTCGCGGCACACCGCCTGCCCACCCGCTGGGACCCCGAGACCGTCTACGACCGGCTCTTCCGCGGCAACGACCACGCGTACTGGCTGGACAGCAGCCTGCCCGGCGGCGACCGCGGCCGGTTCTCGGCCATGGGCGACGCCACCGGCCCGCTGGCCCGCACCGCCTCGGCCGACGTGTGGAGCAGGACCGTCACCGTCGGCTCGGCCGACGGCGGGAGCCGGCTCGTCGCCGCGCCCTTCCTGGAGTGGATCGACAGCGACCTGCGCTCCCTGAGCACCGAGGTGCCCGAGCTGCCCTTCGACTTCGCCCTCGGCTGGGTCGGCTACCTCGGCTACGAGCTGAAGGCCGAGTGCGGCGGCGACCTGGTGCACCGCTCGCCCGTCGCCGACGCCACCATGGTCTTCGCCGACCGCGCCGTCGTCTTCGACCACGCCGAGGGCACCACGTACCTGCTCGCCCTCGCCGAGGACGGCGTCCCCGGATCCGCCGCCGCGGCCGACGAGTGGCTGGACGCCACCGCCGCCCGCCTCGCCCGGCTCGCCGGGTACAAGCTGCCGGCGCCCGGCCCGCAGGAGGGCGGCGGCGAGATCCGGCTGCGCCACGACCGCGGCTCCTACCTGCACCTGATCGACCGCTGCCTGGAGGAGATCGCGGCCGGCGAGAGCTACGAGGTCTGCCTCACCAACATGGCCGAGGCCGACACCTCCCTCGACCCCTGGACGGCGTACCGCACCCTGCGCCGCACCAGCCCCGCGCCCTTCGCCGCGCTCCTGCAGTTCGGCGGGCTCTCCGTCCTCAGCACCTCGCCGGAGCGGTTCCTGCGGGTCGGCCCCGACGGCCTGATCGAGTCCTCGCCGATCAAGGGCACCCGGCCGCGCGGCGCCACCCCGCAGGAGGAGGCCGCCCTCATCGCCGACCTCCTGGGCGACGAGAAGGACCGCTCCGAGAACCTCATGATCGTCGACCTGGTCCGCAACGACCTCGGCCGCTGCGCCGTCCCGGGCACCGTCGAGGCCGAGGAGCTCTTCCGCGTCGAGAGCTACGCCACCGTCCACCAGCTGGTGAGCACCGTACGGGCGCGGCTGCGCCCCGGGCTGACCGCCGTGGACTGCGTGCGCGCCGCCTTCCCCGGCGGGTCGATGACCGGCGCCCCGAAGATCCGCACCATGCAGATCATCGACCGGCTGGAGGCCGGACCGCGCGGGGTGTACTCGGGGGCCATCGGCTACTTCTCGCTCACCGGCGCCGCGGACCTCAGCATCGTCATCCGCACCGCCACCGTCACTGCGGGCAAGGTCTCCTACGGGGTCGGGGGCGCGGTCGTCGCCCTGTCCGACCCGGACGCCGAGTACGAGGAGACCGCCGTCAAGGCTGCTCCGCTGCTGGCCCTGACGAGGACCCGCTTCCCGGAGAGGCAGCCGGCACGGATCCCCTCCTGACCGGCCGGCCGTGCCGGAGGCGGTGCAGCTCCGCCGCCTCCAGCACGGCCGCCACCTCGGGGGCGCTGACCCCCAGCCGCTCCAGCGCGCGCAGGGCGCACGCGGCCTCGGCGTCCGCGTTCAGCAGCGTGTCCCCGGTGAGGGCCGGCGCCAGGGCGGCGGCCTCCAGCGTCTCCACGGACAGCGCGAGCGCAGTGTTCCACCCGACGAGCGCGCCCACGCCGCCCTCCGCACCCGGCCCCCACAGCAGCCGCGGCTGGAGGGCCCCGTTGGCGCGCAGCACGCGCCACCAGTCGCCCGACAGCCGCTCCTCGCGCACCCGGTACATGCGGCGCGCGACCGCGAGGCCGGCGGCGCCGCGCACCTCGGCGCCGGCCGGCACGCCCAGGGCGTCCAGCCGGGCCTCCACCTCCCGGTCGAAGCGGCCCACGGGGAACGAGACCACCAGCGGTGCCGCGCCGAGCGGCCTGCCCGCGGCCAGGGCCCGCTCCATGCCGGCCACGTAGGCGTCGAGCACCTCCGCGCACCGCCCGCCGGAGAACACGAGCGCGGCGTGCACGCCGATGCCCTCCGCGAGCAGGTCGGCCAGCGCCCGGATCCCGGCCGGGCTCGCGGGCAGGCGCACCACCGCGTTGCGGCGGCCGACCGATTCGTGCACCGCGCGGGCGGCCGCGACCAGTGCGGTCCCCCCGCCGGCCCGGCGGCCGGGCACCGGCACGGAGACGAGCCCGGCGGTGCCGCCGCTGTCCTCGAACACCGGCAGCAGGGCGTCACAGGCACGCGCGGCCTGCGCGGGCGACGTGCCCGCGGGCGCGCACGCGTTGTGGAAGTGGCCGCCCAGTACCGGATACCGGATGCCGGTGTCGAACTCCGCGGGGTCCTGCACGCTCAACCACGGCGAGACGCCCTCGGACACCAGTTGCCTCAGCAGTGCCCCAGCTCCTTGACTAACCACGCACAGCACCCTAGGGCGCCCGCTCCACCCGCCGGAAACCAACCGGCGATGGTGTGTCAAGTACCCCCGTAATCGCGTCGTTTTCCGGCCTTTTTCAACGGACGCCGCGAAGGGCGGGCGCGGACTTTAAGGGATTTGCGGACGCGCGGCGTTTTTCCTTCCGCCAATGCGTCAGGTTTATTTCGGATTACCTCTTCCGACCTGACCGAAATCCACTCCACTTGACGGAGTGCGGAATGTCTGGTGGTTCACCGGATTCACCGTTCCAGAGACTTCTCGATGCATCTGATGTCACGGCAGGTACAGCACTGGGAGGTGCCGCATGCACGGTGTTGCACGCTGGAAATCATTGCCCGCGGGCCAGCAGCCCGTATGGCCGGACGAAGAGGCCCTGGAGAAGGCCAGGGCCGAGCTCGCGGGCTCGCCCGCGCTGGTGCGCCGTGAGGACGTCGACGCCCTGCGCGCCCTGCTCGCCGCGGCGGCCGGGGGCGAGCTGCAGATCGTGCAGGGCGGCGACTGCGCCGAGGACCCGGCCGAGTGCACCCCCGGCTACGTGGCCCGCAAGGCGGCGCTCCTGGACGTGCTGGCCGGTGTGATGAAGGCCCGCTCGCTCAAGCCCGTCATACGCGTCGGCCGGCTCGCCGGCCAGTTCGGCAAGCCCCGCTCGAACCCCACGGAGACCGTCGCCGGCGTCGAGCTGCCGGTGTACCGCGGGCACATGGTCAACAGCCCGGAGCCCGACCCCGACCTGCGCCGGCCCGACCCGCAGCGGCTGGTCGCGGGCTACCGGGCGGCGGCCGGCGCCATGGCCGTCCTCGGCTGGCACGGCGAGGGCCGCCCGTCGGCGGCGGAGGCCCCGGTGTGGACGAGCCACGAGGCCCTGCTGCTCGACTACGAGGGCCCGATGGTCCGCACCCAGGACGACGGCTCGCAGCTGCTGACCTCCACGCACTGGCCGTGGATGGGCGAGCGGACCCGCGAGCTGGACGGCGCGCACGTCGCGTTCTTCGCCTCCATCTCCAACCCGGTGGCGACGAAGGTCGGACCGGGCATGGAGCCCGAGGCCCTGGTGGAGCTCTGCGGGAGGCTCGACCCGGGGCGGGAGCCGGGCCGGCTCACGCTGATCTCCCGGATGGGCCAGGGCAAGGCGGCCGAGAGGCTGCCGGCGCTGGTGCGCGCCGTCCGCGCCGCGGGCCACCCCGTGCTGTGGATGTGCGACCCGATGCACGGCAACACCGTCAGCGCGCCCGGCGGTGTCAAGACCCGTTTCGTCGAAACCGTGGTGCGCGAGGTCGAGGAATTCCAGAAGGCCGTCGTGGAAAACGGCGGAGTCGCGGCGGGACTCCACCTGGAGACGACGCCCGACCAGGTGCACGAATGCGTCACCGATGAATACCACGTGGACGAGCTGGGAGAGAAGTACACCTCGTTCTGCGACCCGCGCCTCAATTCCGACCAGGCCGTCGAGGTCGTCTCGGCCTGGCGCGGCTGAGGCCACGAAAAAGGGGGTTTCTCCATCATGGAAGGAAAGATCGCTCTCGTCACCGGCGCGGCCGGCGGCATAGGCGAGGCCATCGTCCGGGCCCTGGCCTCCCGGGACGTCCGGGTGGTGGCGGTCGACCGGGACGCCGACCGCCTGCGGAAGGTGGCGAAGGCCGTCGAGGAGGACACGGGCGGCCGTGTCGAGCCGTTCCCCGCGGACGTCACCGCCAGCGCCGACGTCGAGGCGCTCGTCGACGACGTCGAGACGCTGGTGGGCCCGCTCGACTTCCTCGTCAACGCCGCCGGCGTGCTCCGGCTCGCCGAGGCGCGCAAGCTGACCGACCAGGAGTGGAGCACGACGTTCGCGGTCAACACCACGGGGGTCTTCTTCGTCTCCCGGGCCGTCGTCAACCGGATGGTGCCGCGCCGCCGGGGCGCCATCGTCACCATCGCCTCCAACGCGGCGGGCACCGCCCGCACCGAGATGTCCGCCTACGCCGCCTCCAAGGCGGCCGCGACCATGTTCACCAAGTGCCTGGGCCTGGAGGTCGCCAAGTTCGGGATCCGCGCCAACCTGGTCGCCCCCGGCTCCACGGACACCCCGATGCTCAACTCGATGTGGCAGGACGAGAGCAGCGCGCGGGCCTCCATCGACGGGGTCCCGGACGCGTACCGCGTCGGCATCCCGCTGGGGAAGCTCGCACGCCCCGAGGACGTCGCCGAGGCGGTCGTCTTCCTGCTCTCCGACAAGGCGTCCCACATCACCATGCACGACCTCACCGTGGACGGCGGTGCGGCGCTCGGTGTCTGAGACCGCGAGCCGAACGAGCCGGGTGAACCGAGTGCGACGAGTGAACCGAGTGCGACGAATCCGGCACCCGCGCCCGGCGCGACCGGCCGGCCAACCGTGAACGAGAGGGAAACCCGCATGGCAGGGATACCTGCGATCAGCCCCTACCCGATGCCGGCGGCTGCCGACCTGCCGGCCTCCGCCGTCGACTGGGAGGTCGACCCCGACCGCGCCGTCCTGCTGGTGCACGACCTCCAGAAGTACTTCCTGGCCGCGTTCCCGCAGGGCGAGCAGCCCGTCGTGGACCTGGCCGCCAACGCCGGGGAGCTGCGCGCCCGCGCCGCCGACCTCGGCATCCCCGTCGCCTACACCGCCCAGCCGGGCGGCATGACGCCCGAGGAGCGCGGCCTGCTGAAGGACTTCTGGGGTCCGGGCATGCGGCCGAGCGAGGAGCACCGCCGGGTCGTCGACCCGGTGGCGCCCGCCGAGGGCGACTGGATGCTCACCAAGTGGCGCTACAGCGCCTTCTTCAAGACCGACCTGCTGGAGCGGATGCGGGCGTCCGGCCGCGACCAGTTGATCATCTGCGGGGTGTACGCCCACGTCGGCGTGCTGATGACCGCGGTCGACGCGTTCACCAACGACATCCAGCCCTTCCTCGTCGCCGACGCCGTCGCCGACTTCTCCTGGGAGGAGCACCGGATGGCCCTGGAGTACGCCGCAGGCCGCTGCGCCCGCCTCACCACGACCAAGGAGCTCCTGACGGCCCTCCCCGACCGGGTGGCCGCGTACGCCGGAAGGGAAACCGCATGACCGAGGACCTGCTGGACCGGATCCTGGGGCCCCGGCCGCCGGCCTTCGCGCTGGTCCACCGCCCCGAGACCACCGTCGGCAACACCCTCGACCTGTTCACGGGCGAGTTCACCGAGGCCGCGACCCTCGCCGGCATCCCCCTCGGGGACGTCGCGGAGGGCGCCGGCACCCGCCTGGACGTCCTCGCCCTGATCCCCTACCGCCAGCTCGCCGAGCGCGGTTTCGAGGCGCCCGACGACGGCACCCCGCTGCTCGCCATGGCGATCGCCGAGCAGGCCCGGGTCCCGCTCGACGACGTGCTGGCGCGCATCCCGGACGCTCCGGTGCAGCTGGTGCCCGGCGGCGACTTCGACATCGACGACGACACCTACGCCGAAACGGTTCGCCGCGTCATCAGGGACGAGATCGGCACCGGCGAGGGCGCGAACTTCGTGATGAAGCGCTCCTTCGTCGCCGACATCGGCGACTACTCCGTCCCCGCCGCCCTGCGGATCTTCCGCCGGCTGCTGGAGCGCGAGACCGGCGCGTACTGGACGTTCATCGTCCACACCGGCGACCGCACGCTCATCGGGGCCTCCCCCGAGCGCCACGTCAGCGTCAGCGGCGGCCGCGCGGTGATGAACCCGATCAGCGGCACCTACCGGTTCCCGGCCTCCGGCCCGGAGCTGCCCGGCGTCATGGACTTCCTCGCCGACCGCAAGGAGGCCGACGAGCTGTACATGGTCGTCGACGAGGAACTGAAGATGATGGCCCGCATCTGCGAGTCCGGCGGCCGGGTCGTCGGCCCCTACCTGAAGGAGATGGCCCGCCTCGCGCACACCGAGTACTTCATCGAGGGCCGCACCACCCGCGACCCGCGCGACATCCTGCACGAGACCCTGTTCGCCCCGACCGTCACCGGCTCCCCGCTGGAGAGCGCGGGCCGCGTCATCAAGCGGTACGAGCCGCAGGGCCGCGGCTACTACAGCGGCGTCCTCGCCCTCATCGGCCAGGACGAGCGCAGCGAGCGCACCCTGGACTCGGCGATCCTCATCCGCACCGCCGACATCGACGCGGCGGGCCGGATGAGCATCGGCGTCGGAGCGACCCTCGTGCGCCACTCGGACCCGCTGTCCGAGGTCGCCGAGACCCGCGCCAAGGCGTCCGGGCTGCTCGCCATGTTCGAGCAGCCGGGGCCGCGCCGCTTCGGCGACCACCCGGAGGTCCGCCAGGCGCTGAGCCGGCGCAACGCGACGATCGCCGGGTTCTGGCTCGACGACGACTCCGCCCGCGCCCGGCCGGTGCCGCTGCTCGTGGGCCGCAAGGTCCTCGTGGTCGACGCGGAGGACACCTTCACCGCGATGATCGAGCACCAGCTGCGCGCCATGGAGGCCGACGTCACGGTCACCCGCTTCGACGAGCCGTACAGCTTCGCCCCGTACGACCTCGTCGTCATGGGCCCGGGGCCCGGCGACCCGCGCGACGCGCACCACCCGAAGATCGCGCACCTGCGGGCCGCGGTCGACACGCTCCTCGCGGAGCACCGGCCGTTCCTCGCGGTCTGCCTGAGCCACCAGGTGCTCAGCACCCGCCTCGGCTTCCCGCTGCGGCGCCGCGAGCAGCCCAACCAGGGCGTGCAGCGGGAGATCGAGCTGTTCGGGCGGCGCGAACGCGTCGGCTTCTACAACACGTTCGCCGCGCAGAGCGCCGCCGACACCGTCGAGGTGCCCGGTATCGGCACGGTGGAGGTGTGCCGGGAGGCGGAGACCGGCGAGGTGCACGCGCTGCGCGGGCCCGGCTTCCGCTCGATGCAGTTCCACGCCGAGTCGGTGCTCACCGAGGACGGCGTCCGCATCGTCGCCGACGCCCTGTCCGGACTCCTCAGCGAGCAGCTCGTATGAGGGCGACCGTCGCCTGGTGGGACCTGGCCGGCTCCGGGCACACCATCGCCTCGCTGCGGGAGTACCTGCGCGACGAGGCGGTCGACCGGTTCGCCGGGGTCGAGGGGCTGCGGCTGAAGTTCTGGATCGCCGACCCGGCGACGGAGCGCTGGGGCGCGGTGATGCTGTGGGAGTCCGCGGAGGCGGCGGCCCGGCCGCTGGCCCCGCGGGCGGCCGAGCTGATCGGGCGCACCCCGGTGCAGTACACCGTCTTCGACGTGGAGGCGGTGGTCGAGGGCGTGCACACCCTGCCCTCGCTGCCCGGCCCCGGCCTGCTCCGGCAGGCCGGGGAGGCCGCCGTCCCGGCGGGCCGGGGCTGACCCGCCGCCGGGACGGCGCCGCACGCGGAGGCGGCCCCTCACGACCCGTCCGGGCCGTGGGGGGCCGCCTCCGCGTCCGCGTGCATCATGGCCCGGTTCAGGCCCTCCGTCATGGCGTCCAGCGTGGCGTGGAAGTCGGCGTCGAGGTCCCGCAGATAGGTGTTCTGGGCGAGCACCGCCGCCACCGGGCGCTCGGTCAGGGTGATGCTCAGCGTCAGGGTGAGGCGGCCGTCCGCGTCCTCGCCGATCTCGTTGCGTATCTCCGCGATGTCGGTGTCGTCCAGATGCCGGTAGGTAATGCGGCCGGCGCTCTCCTGGGGGATGACCCGCTGCAGGAACGTCGAGTTCCCGCGCCGGATTTCCCGCAGGAATCCATCGGGGTAGCGCTCGTTGATCCGGCATTGCGTAATGGCGGGAACATATCCGGTGGGAAACTCCGCCTTGTGCAGCAGAGCCTGCCACAGACTCTCCTTCGTGGGGCCGGGAGACCCGCTCTGACCTGCGCAGACTACCGGTCGGGTCCATGAAAGCGTCAGCATTGGTCTCCCTTTTCCGCCGGTGGGCCGGCGTGCAGCATCGACCGCCCGGCCGGAGCTGTCAAAGACGGTCGGGGGATTACGTCACCTGCTCCCGGAACCTGACGAAGTGAACCGGCCGCACTGCCCAGGACACCCCGCCGCCTTGCAGGGTGACGGTCGGTCGGCGGCGTTCGCCCGAGCGCCTTCCCGAGAATCCGACGCGGAGAATCAGGAGCACGCTGATGTCTGAACGCTTCGACGGCAAGGTCGTCCTCGTCACCGGCGGGGGCGAGGGAATCGGCCGTGCCGCGGCGCTCGCCTTCGCCCGGCTCGGCGGACTCGTGGTGGTGGCCGGCCGCCACCCCGAGACCCTGGAGGGAACGGTCAAGCTGATCCGCGACGCCGGCGGCCTCGCCGACTGCGTCGTCGCCGACGTCTCCGACGCCACCGCGGGGTTCGGGGCGGGCGCGGCCCACGCCGTCGCCGAGACGGTCCGCCGCCACGGCGGGCTGCACGTCGCCTTCAACAACACCACCGAACTGGGCCCCGCCCAGCCGGTCGCCGACATCGACGAAGCAGCCTGGGCGCAGAACCTGACCGCGAACCTGACCGGCGTGTGGCTGTCGATGAAGCACGAGATCGCCCACATGGAGGGCGCCGGCGGCGGCGTCATCGTCAACACCGCCAGCAACATCGGCGCCCAGGGCATGCTGCCCGGGCTCGGCGCGTACGCGGCCTCCACGGCCGCCGTCAGCGCCGTCACGCGGACCGCCGCCCGCGAGTACGCCTCCCGCGGCGTCCGCATCAACGCCATCAGCCCCTGCCCGCTCGGCCGGGG
>NZ_RPSE01000250.1:0-9095 GCF_003949955.1 Streptomyces sp. WAC05292 | reverse complement strand
GGCGGCGGAGAGTGAGGGGTTCGGGGGAGTGGCGCGGGCGCGGGCTGTCGTCGGGCTGGTGTGCGGAGTGCGGGCGCGGATGCGGTGGGTGCATCTGGTGCTCGGCGGGGCGCTGCTGATGCCGTACTTCCTGCTGGCGCAGGTCGCCGTCGGGATCGCGGCCGGCGGGGTGAACGCGCTGGAGTCCACGCCGCTGACGTTCGCCGCCTACGGCCTGTCCGTGCCGCTCGCCGCGGTGACCGGCGTGTTCGGGCCGGTCCGGCCGATGTCGGCGGCCGCCGTGCGGATGCTGTGCGGGGTGCCGGGGGAGCTTCTGGCGGAGGGGCCGGCCCGGTCCTGGGCGGCCCGCGGGAGGACCGCCGCCTGGTGGTCGCTGCACCTGGGCGTGGGGGCGGCCGTCGCGGGGATGAGCCTGGCCGTGCCGCCGATGGCGGTGGTGCTGATCGCGGTGCCGGTGGTGCGGTCGCTGCGGGAGGCCCCGCTGTCGCTGGTCCACTTCCCCGACGACACCGCCTCCTGGGCGGCGCCGCTCATGGGTCTCGGGATGCTGATCGGGCTGGTCGCGGCCGCCGCGGCGGCGGGGACTCTGCTGGCCCGGGCGGCGCCCGTGCTGCTCGGGCCGACGGCGGCGGACCGGCTGGCCGCGGCCGAGGAGCGGGCCGCCGACCTCGCCGTGCGCAACCGGCTCGCCCGCGAGCTGCACGACGCCGTCGGGCACGCCCTGAGCGCGGTCACCCTGCAGGCGGTCGCGGCCCGCCGGGTCCTCGACCGGGACCCCGAGTTCGTCCGGGAGGCCCTCGCCGCCATCGAGGACACCGCCCGGCGGACCGTGGGCGAACTCGACGGGGTGCTCGGCCTGCTGAGGGACGGCGACCCCGCCGGCCGGGCCGCCGCCGCGCCCGCCCCCACCCTCGCCTCCGACCTGGAGGGGCTGCTGGCCCGCACCCGCGCCGCCGGCACGGCCGTCGCCGACCGGCAGGAGCCGGGGCCCGCCGGGGACTGGTCGGGGCTCCCCCCGATCGCGTCCCGGGAGGCGTACCGGATCGTGCAGGAGGGACTCGGCAACGCCCTGCGGCACGGGGCCGGGACCGTCGAACTGCGGATCGCCGTCCGGAAGGTCCCGGACGGCGGCCCCGGCACCACCGCACACCGAGAACTGGAGATCACCATGACCAATCCGCCCGGGGCCGCGGCCGGCCCCTCCCCGCGCACCACCGGCGGCCGCGGCCTGCACGGGGCCGCCGAGCGGGCCCGGCTTCTCGGCGGCAGTGTCGAGGCCGGGCTGCACCAGGGCCTGTGGCGGCTGCGGGCCGTCCTCCCGCTCGGCGGGGGCGGCCGATGAGCCGGCCCCCGCTGCGGATCGTCCTCGCCGACGACGAGCGCATGGTCCGCACCGCCCTGCGGGTCATCCTCGACGCCGAGCCCGGCCTGGAGGTCGTGGGGGAGGCCGCCGACGGCGCCGAGGCGGTGACCGCCGTCCGCGCCCTCGCGCCCGACGTGGTGCTGATGGACGTCCGGATGCCCGGCATCGACGGCATACGGGCCACCGAGCGGATCCTGGCCGGCACGGCCGAACCGCCCAGGATCCTCGTGGTCACCACCTTCGAGAACGACGCCTACGTGTACGACGCGCTGCGTGCCGGCGCCGCCGGGTTCCTGCTGAAGCGGGCCGACCCCGACGAGCTGGTCGGCGCGGTGCGGCTGGTCGCCCGCGGGGACTCACTGCTCTTCCCCGAGGCCGTCCGCGCGCTCGCCGCGAGCCACGCCGCCGCGGGGCGCGGGGCGGCGGCCTGGGTGGCGCGGCTGACGCACCGGGAGGCCGACGTGCTGCGGCTGATGGCCGCCGGGCTGTCGAACGCCGAGATCGGCGCCCGCCTCGGCGTCGGTGCCCAGACCGTCAAGACGCATGTGGCGGCCGTCCTCGCCAAGACGGGTTCGCGTGACCGCACCCAGGCGGTCATCGCCGCCTACGAAGGGGGATTCGTGATGAGAAAGGCCTGAGAAACGGGCCACACTCGGGCCGGGGAGGAACGTACGGGGGCCGTCGAGCGTCCTTTCGGGAGATGAACAAGACGATCAGGCGTGCGTCGGTCTTCTGCCTGCTCCTGGTGCTGGCCCTGTTGGTCCGGGTCACCTGGGTGCAGGCCTACCAAGGCCAGGCCCTCGCAGACAACGAGCACAACCGCCGGAACCTCATCGGACAGTACGAGAACCCGCTGGGGAACATCATCGTGGGCGGAGAGGCGATCACCGGCTCCGTCAAGACCGGCGGGAAGGACTTCGCGTACAAGCGGACGTACACGGACGGGCCCCTCTACGCCCCGATCACCGGTTTCAGTTCGCAGGCCTTCGGAACGAGCATGCTCGAAGGCGTCTACAAGAAGGTCCTCAACGGCTCGGACGACCGCCTGAAGACCGTCATGGACCTGCTGCTCAACAAGCGGGCCTCGCCGGGCAACGTCGTCACCACGATCGACAAGGACGTCCAGAAGGCGGCCTGGGACGCGCTCCAGAACAAGCAGGGCTCCGCCGTCGCCATCGACCCGAAGACCGGCGAGATCCTCGCCATGGTGAACAACCCGTCCTTCGACCCCGGCCGCATCGCCGGCGCCAACGACAAGAAGGCGTGGGAGGAGCTGTCCGCCGACAACGGCAAGGCGATGGAGAACGTCGCGCTGCGCAAGCCGCAGGCGCCCGGCTCCACCTTCAAGCTGGTCACGCTGGCCGCGGCCATCGAGAACGGGCTCGTCACCGACGTCGACGCCCCGACCGGCATCCCGGACCCCTACACGATCCCCGGGACCAAGACGCTGCTTCCCAGCGAGGCCGGCTCCGCCGCCTGCAACGGCGTCTCGGCGCGCGTCGCGATGCGGCTGTCCTGCAACAACGTGTTCGCCGAACTCGCCTCCAAGCTGGGCCAGGACAAGATGCGGGCGATGGCCGAGAAGCTCGGCTTCAACACGAACACGGAGACCCCCGTCACCACCCGCGTGCCGAGCAAGTACCCCTCCGCGAAGATGTCCGTCGACCAGGTCGCCCAGACCGGCATCGGCCAGTTCGACGTCCAGGCGACCCCGCTCCAGATGGCGATGGTGACCGCCGCGATCGAGAACGACGGCAAGCTCGTCGCGCCGCACTCGGTCTCCGAGGTGACCGACGCGGGCGGCAGCGTCCTGGAGAGCTTCAAGAACCCCAAGACCCATCAGGCCATGAACGCCAAGACCGCCTCGATGCTGCGCGACGTCATGAAGACCGTCGCGACCGAGGGCGGCGGCAAGCCCGCGCAGGTGTCGGGCGCCGAGGTCGGCGGCAAGACGGGCACCGCCCAGCGCGGCGTGAAGAACAACCTGCCGCCGCTCGCCTGGTTCACCTCGTACGGCAAGGCGAAGGGCAAGCAGATCGCCGTGGCCGTGGTGATCGAGAACTCCGACACCGACCGCTCCGAGATCGGCGGCGGCCGCCTGGCAGCCCCCGTCGCCCAGAAGATGATGGAGGCCTGGCTGAAGAAGTAGCCGCCGACGCGTCACCGCCCCCGCAACCGGAAAGAGAAGAAGGAACATGCGCGTCGAGATCTGGAGCGACATCGCCTGCCCCTGGTGCTACATCGGCAAGGCCCGCTTCGCCAAGGGGCTGGCCGCGTTCGCGCACCGGGACCGCGTCGAGGTCGTCTTCCGCTCCTTCGAGCTCGACCCGAACAGCGCCGGGGGCAGCTCCGCCCCGGTCGTCGAGATGCTCGCCGAGAAGTACGGCCGCACCCTCGAAGAGGCCCGCGGCATGGAGGAGCACGTCGCGGCCACCGCCCGCGCCGAAGGCCTGGAGTACCGCACCGAGGGCCGCGACCACGGCAACACCTTCGACATCCACCGGCTGCTGCACCTGGCCGCCGCGCGCGGCCTGCAGGAGGAGCTCCTGGACCGGGCGTTCCGCGCCAACTTCGCCGAGGAGCGGTCCGTCTTCGATCCCGAGGTCCTCGCCGCAGTCGCCGTCGAGGCCGGCCTGGACGAGGCCGAGGTCCGCGCCGTCCTCGCGGACCGCACCGCCTACGCCGCGCAGGTCCGGGCCGACGAGCAGGAAGCCGCCGAACTGGGGGCCAACGCGGTGCCGTTCTTCGTCCTCGACCGCCGCTACGGCATTTCCGGCGGCCAGCCGGCCGAGGTGTTCACCCGCGCCCTGGACGCGGCCGGGTCCGCCGACAGCGCCGCCGCCAGCGCGGTCAGGCAGGCGCGCACCGCCGCCGGGGAGGCGGCCGCACCGTAGTGGTTGACCCGCAGCATCTCCCCGGCCAGCGCACCGCCGCCCGCCGCGAGCGGCGCCTGCGGGTCCGCGGCCAGCGCCTTGGCCGCCACCGCCGAGGCGTCCGCCACGCGCAGCGTCGTCGCCACCGGAGCCGCCTCCGCCGCGCGCTTCACGTACGGGGCCAGCCCGAGGGCCTCCGCGCCCGCCCGGGTCGCCGCCGCGGCCGCCGCGTGGCGGGCCTGCACGGCCGGCAGCCCCTCGGCCGCGATCCGGTCCAGGCACGCCTCCAGCGCCAGCATCTCCAGCTGCGCCGGCGCGTGCAGGAGCGCCCGGCGCCCGCCGTCGATCCAGCGCTCCTTCCAGTCCAGCAGGGACAGGTACGAGCGGCGCGGCGCCGCGGGATTCCCGGCGAACCGCTCCCACGCCCGCTCCGACACCGACACCGCGGACACGCCGGCGGGTCCTCCCATGGCCTTCTGCGCCCCGATCACGCAGAGGTCCACGCCCCACGCGTCGGTCGGCAGCGGCTCCGCCGCGACCGAGGCCACCGCGTCCAGCATGAAGAGCGCCCCGTGGGCCCGTACCGCCTCGCCGATCTCCGCGACCGGGTTGGTGTTCCCGGTCGCCGCCTCGGCGTGCACCAGCGACACGAAGTCGATCCGCGGGTGCGCGGCGAGCGCCGCGGCCACCTGCTCGGCGGTCACCGCCGTGTCGAACGGCACCTCCAGGTCCACCACCTCGGCCCCGCAGTCGCGCAGCCAGTTGCCGAACGTGGTGCCGTACGGGCCCGTCACCACGTTCAGCGCGGCCGAGCCGGGCCGGGCGCCCGAGCGGATGCAGCCCTCCAGCGGCAGCAGCGCCTCGCCTTGCGTGATCACCACGTCCTGGCGGGTGCCGAGCAGGTCCGCCACCCGCCGCTCGATCGACGCGAAGTGCTCCGCGGTCAGCGGCGGCAGGTCCAGGAAGGGGTGGTTCACGGGGTGCTCTCTCTTCGTGCGGGGACTACCCGGGAAGCCTATCCAGGGCGCACGTACAGTTCGGTCATGACGGATGACGTGCTGCATGTGAAGGGACGCGTGCTCGTCGGGCCCGACGACGTCCGCGACGAGCTGTGGGTGGTCGGCGGCCGGATCTCCTACGAGCGCCCGCCCGGAGCCCGCGACACCACCGCCGTGTCCGGCTGGGTGCTTCCCGGCCTCGTCGACGCGCACTGCCACGTGGGACTCGACGCCCACGGCCCCGTCGACGCCGGGACCGCCGAACGGCAGGCGCTGACCGACCGCGACGCGGGCACCCTGCTCATCCGCGACGCCGGCTCCCCCTCCGACACCCGCTGGATCGACGACCGCGACGACCTCCCGAAGATCATCCGGGCGGGGCGGCACATCGCCCGCACCCGCCGCTACATCCGCAACTACGCGCACGAGATCGAGCCGGCCGATCTCGTCGGGTACGTCGCCCGCGAGGCCCGCCGCGGCGACGGCTGGGTGAAACTGGTCGGCGACTGGATCGACCGCGACGCCGGCGACCTCACGGCCTGCTGGCCGCGCGCCGAAGTCGAGGCCGCCATCGCCGAGGCGCACCGGCTGGGCGCCCGGGTCACCGCCCACTGCTTCGCCGAGGACTCGCTGCGCGACCTCGTCGAGGCCGGCATCGACTGCATCGAGCACGCCACCGGGCTCACCGAGGACACGATCCCGCTGTTCGCGGAGCGCGGGGTGGCGATCGTCCCGACGCTGGTGAACATCGCGACGTTCCCGAAGCTTGCGGCCGGCGGCGACGCCAAGTTCCCCCGCTGGTCGGCGCACATGCGGCGGCTCCACGCGCGGCGGTACGACACGGTCCGCTCCGCCTGGGACGCGGGCATCCCCGTCTACGTGGGCACGGACGCGGGCGGCTCCCTGCCGCACGGGCTCGTCGCGGACGAGGTCGCGGAGCTGGTCCGCGCCGGGATCCCGCCGCTCGACGCCCTGTCGGCGACGGCGTGGGCGGCGCGCGAATGGCTGGGAAGGCCCGGCCTCACCGAGGGCGCCCCCGCGGACCTCGTCGTCTACGCGACCGACCCGCGGGCCGACGTACGGGCGCTGGCGCAGCCGCTGCGGGTCGTGGTGAACGGCACGGTCCGGGCCTGACCGGCCGGACCTCCCGCCGCACCACGGGGTTGACGCGGCGTGACGCGGACGCCCCGCCGGTCGTTGGAGACGGCCGCGCGGGGCCGCGGACCGGTGTAACCGCCCACTGGTGTGTGGCGGAAAAGAACTCCCGTTCCGCCTGATGCGAAAGCAATCGAATACGTGGATGGAAACCACCCGTTGGGGTGAACTCACGTCAGGTGGCTGTGCGTTCACTCTCCGTGCGTAAAAAATTCCCTGGGTAACAGGCCGCCGACGCGCGATGTCCCCCATTGGCTGCGCGGCGGCCCCCATCTCCCCGGGGGTTCCACCACCTTGAACCGCTACACCTTCCGCATGCCCGCGGCCGTCCTGCTCGCCACGGGCGCGGTCGCCCTCCTCGCCGCCCCGCCCGCCCACGCCACGGGTGGCGCGGGAACCGCGCCCGGCGGCGCCGACGGCCGGGCCGACGCCGTCGTCCTGCGCGCCGGACTCGACGTGGGCCTGCTCAACAAGGCCGTCCACGTCCCCCTGAAGACCACCCTCAACGAGGTCAGTGCCCCGGCCTCCGCCCAGAAGACCGCCCTCTCCGTCACCCTGGACGGCGTCGAGGGCGGCCGGCCGGTCCACATCCTCAAGGCCGACGCCGCCACCTCCAAGGCCACCGCAGCCCGCGGCCGCGCCGAGGCGGAGGCCAACCTCGCGCGCGCCCGCGTCCACCTGCCGGGACTCCCCGCCCTCTCGCTGATCGAGGTGGAGAAGGCCACCTCCAAGGCGGTGTGCGAAGCCGGGCGCAAGCCGTCCGCCACCTCCAACGTGCTGGGCTCCGTCACCGTCCTCGGCAAGAAGGCCACCCTGTCCGCGGGAGGCCCCACCAAGGTCGAGGTGCCGAAGGTCGGCACGGTGAGCCTGGAGCTGTCCGGCACGGAGACGACCTCCGCCACCGCCGCCGCGGCCGCGCTCCGGCTGAAGGTGTCCGTCAACCCGCTCGACCTGAACGTCGCCCAGGTCGAGGGCGAGGTCGTCCTCGCCGAGGCGCGCTGCCAGTCCCCGGCCGGCCCGCCTCCCTCCTCCGCCGCCCCGGAGCCCTCCGGCGCCGCCGCGCCCGACGTCAAGCCGCAGACCGGGGCCTCCGGGACCGGCGCCGTCATCGGCGGCGGCGCCAACCTGGCCGAGACCGGAGGCAGTTCGGCCACGCCGTGGGTCGCGGGCGGCGCGCTCGTCCTGCTGGGCCTCGGCGGCGTCGCTCTCGTCGTCACCCGCCGCCGCTCCTCCTGACACCGAGGCCGGGGCCGCGGCCGGGCGGAGGCCGGCGGGGCGTCACTTCGTCGCGCGCACCAGCCCCTGCCCGGCGGCTCCGCGCGACAGCACGGCCTCGCCCACCTGGCGGTCGGCGGCGGCGTACTCGGAGCGCTTCGCGGCGCCCGCCGCGGCGCCGCCGCCGGCCGTGCAGGACGTGCACACCACCCGGAACGGAGCGCCCCGGTCCGAGAGCGAGGTCAGGTACTCGGCCTTCACCACCTCCCAGCGGCCCGGATGCGCGGCCGCCGGCGCGAAGGTGAAGCGGGGGATGGACGACATGTTGCCGCGCAGCTTCGCCGGCTCGTAGAAGCTGGCGATCTGATCGCCCGTCCCGTACACCACCCACGTCCCGTTGACCTTCTCGTAGGGCTGCGGGACGTGGTTGTGCGTACCGAGGACCAGGTCGATGTCGGGGAGGCCGTCCGGGCCGCGGGAGGCGGTCAGAGCCTGTGCCAGCTCCTGCTGCTGCCTGTCGGGGGCCGTCTGCCACTCGGAGCCCCAGTGGATGCTGAGGACGACGACGTGGGCGCCCGCGGCGCGCGCCGCACGGGCGTCCGCGATGATCCGGTCCTTGTCGATCAGGTTCACGGCCCACGGCTTCCCGGCCGGCAGCGGGATCCCGTTGGTGCCGTACGTGTAGTCCAGCTGGGCGACCGTCGCGCCGCCCGCGGAGAGCACCGCCGGGGCCTTCGCCTCCTCGGCGGTGCGCGCCGAGCCGACGTGCTTGATGCCGGCCCGGTCGAGGTGGTCGAGGGTGCGGACGAGGCCGTCCCAGCCGTCGTCCAGGGTGTGGTTCGAGGCCGTCGAGCAGCTGTCGTAGCCGGCGTCCCGCAGCGCGTCGGCCAGCTCGTGCGGCGCCTTGAAGGCCGGGTATCCGGTGTAGGGGCCGCCGGGCCGGCCGTACGGTATCTCGTGGTGGCATATCGCGAGGTCGGCGGCCTCCACCACGGGCTTCACCCCGGCCAGTATCTTCCGGAAGTCGTGTCCCGCCCCGCTGCCGGCCGCGTCGCTCGCGGCCTGCGCGATGATCGACGGGTACGGGATCGTGTCGCCCGTCGCGACGAGCGTGAACGGACGCGCCCCCGGCGGCGACGGGCTTGCCGCTCCCGCCTCCGGGCGCCCGCCCGAGAGCCGCTGCTCGGCGGTGCCGCGCGGCTCCCCGCCGCCGAGGAGGGCGGGGCCGGCGAACACCGCCGCGGCCGCCACCGCGGCCAGCCCCGCCGCGGCCGCGCCGGCCTTTGCCGAAACCTTCATTCTGTGTCCCCCCTGCGTGGCCGTCCCTGTGCAGATCATCCCCCGGGCGGGCCGCCGACACCACCCGCGGCCCCACCGGATCCGGTCATCCGCGCAGGTCAGCGGCGCTCCGGGGGTGGCTTCCGCCCCGGTGGGCCCGCTGCTCAGGACGCGCCCCGCGGGGGCCCGGTTCCCGGCTGCCCAGCCCCGCCC
>NZ_RPSE01000024.1:0-39705 GCF_003949955.1 Streptomyces sp. WAC05292 | reverse complement strand
GTCGTGCAGTGGTGCGGGCGTTGCGTCTGCGGTGCCTGCGGTGTCCGTGGGGTCCGTGGCGTCCGTGGGGGTGGGACGCGGCGGGGCGGACGGGGCGGCGTGCGGCTGCCAGGCGAACATCAGACCGCCGCCGAGGATGCCGAGCAGGGTGCCGATCAGGAACCCGCCGAGGTTGGACAGCACCAGCGCGGCCGTCGCCACGAGCGTGGTCAGCACCCCGGCCAGGCCGCGCTGCGCGGGCGCGAACCAGGCCGTGAGACCGAGCGCGATCATGACGGCGCCCATGAGGACGGACGGGATGCCCGCGACGCCCTGCTGGAGCATGACCTTCAGCGGTGCCAGCGGCAGGGCGCAGATCTCGGCCCCCGCGAGGACGGCCAGGAGCCCTCCCCAGAACGGCCTGCTGCGCCGCCACCGCCGCCAGCGGTTCAGAAGCATTCCTTCTTGCCCTTGCTGATGTGCATGCTGAGGCCGGAGAGCTTGAAGGTGCCTGCGTTCGTGGCCCAGGCGGTCTGCTGGAGATCGGTGATGCGGACGGTGTCCGCCTGCTGGGCGAACAGGTCCTGCATGCCGACGGCCTCGGCGGGACCCTTGTCGAGGGTGGAGGCGTCGCGTCCGATCTCGATGTTGGTGAAGACGGCGTTGCCGGAGAGCTGGGTGGCGTCGACGAAGAGGTTCGAGGCCTCGACGGGCGTCTTCTTGCCGGCGGTGAGGTTCAGCGAGATGTCGCCCACCATGGGCAGCGTGGTGACCACCGACTGGCAGAGGTTGTTGAGCTTGGCCTCCCTGATGGCGGTGACCGCCACGGGGATCAGCTCCTGGCGGGCGTTGGTGTCGATGCCCCCGTACTGGGCGAAGCCCTCGCCCTCCAGGCTGGTGGCGGACACCTTGAACTGCTGGCCCGAGACGGCGAAGGAGGCGGCGAGCGCGCCTTGGGCGAGGGCGATGCCGAGGCCCGCGGTGACGGCGACGGCGGGGATGGTGAGGACGGCGAAGCGGCGCCATCGGACGGAGCCGGTGCCCGGTTCGGGCCGGTCGGCGGCGTCTCTGCCGGGCGGCTCGGCTGCGTCCGGTAAGTGCGGGGAGTCCGTCATGGGTTCGTCCCTTGTCTTCGGTCGTGCACCGTTGTTACCGACGAGTTGAATGTAAGAGTGCCAATGGGGGTTGGCAAGGTTGCTCGAGCGTACCTTTCCGGCCGAGTCCTACTCGTCGGTCCCGCCCCGACTACCGCTCCCGGCCCAGGAGTTCCGCGACCTCGGCCTCCATCCGCAGGGCCATCGCCCGGGCGAACTCCGCGGCCACGACCTCGCCCGCAACCGGGCGCAGATCCGCGGCCGCGCCGGCGATGTGATCCAGTTGACTGGCCGAAAGGCGCTCCAGCCCCTCCGGGCCGATCACGTGCCGGCGGAACAGTCCGACGAACCGGTCGGCGAGAGCGGCCGCCTGCGCCTGCAGGAGGTCGGCCGCATCGAGGATCTCCGCCAGCGGGACCCCTTGGCGCACGAGCGCGAGCGTCGCCTCCAGCAGCCGCCGGTTGCGGTGGGTGACCAGATCGCCGTCGATGCTCACGTAGCCCAGCCGGGCCGCCCGCCGGGTGTCCTCCGCCGTCGCCGCCGGGCCGAACAGCTCGACCAGCTCGGCCGTGCTCATGGTGACCGGCTCCTCCTGCACCCAGTCCCGGACCATCGCCCGCTCCAGGCCCAGCAGTTGGGGCAGCCCGCCGCCGTCCTCCCAGGCCCGCAGCAGCTCCCCGATGCCGTTCACGGTGTAGCCGCGGCCCAGCAGGTCGCTGATCAGCCGCAGCCGCACCAGGTGCTCCTCGGAGTACCAGCCGATCCGGCCCTCGCGGCGCGGCGGCGGCAGCAGCCCGCGCTCCTGGTAGTAGCGCAGGTTGCGCTCCTTCACGCCGGCCGCCCGCGCCAGGTCCTCCCGGCGGTAGCGCCCGCAGCCGGACCCGTCCCCCGGGCGCGCCGCACCGCCCGCACCCCCGCCGGGGGCGCCGCCCCCGGTCGTGCCGTCCTCGTCCGCTTCGTCCCGCACCAGGCTGCTCACGCGGCGAGTCTAGGACGTACTGGCAGGTCACATGGGGCGCGGACGCTTCTCCCGCTTCACCGCGCGCAGCACCACGAACCGCGGTTCGCTCGCGACGACTTCACTGTTGCCGAAGAGGCGGCGCAGGTGCGTGTGGTAACCCAGGTGCCGGTTGGCGACGATCCACAGCTCGCCGCCCGGGCGCAGCGCGCGCCGCGACTGCGCGAACATCCGCAGCGCGGTCGCGTCCGTCGTCGCCTGGTGCGAGTGGAACGGCGGATTGCTGAGGACGAGGTCCACGGAGGCGGCGGGCAGCATCGCCAGCCCGTCGCCGACGAGGAACTCCGCCCGCCCCCGGCGGGACCCGCCGGGCACGTTGGCCTCGTACGTGGCCCGGGCCGAGGCGACCGCCTGGTACGACTCGTCCGCGAAGACCACCTCCGCGTCCGGGTCGGCGACCGCGACCGCCGTGCCGACGATGCCGTTGCCGCAGCCGAGGTCGACGACGCGGGCGCCGGCGGTGTTGTTCGGGATGCTCTGCAGGAAGAAGCGGGTGCCGACGTCGAGGCGGTCCGCGCAGAAGATCCCCGCGTGGTTGACGGCCGTCAGGCCGGCGCCCGAGCCGGCGTCCCCGTCCAGCGTGTAGGCGAGCGGCCACTGCGAGCCGTCACCCGAGGGGTTCCGCCCACCGGTCGCGGGGTCCGGCGTGCAGAAGATCAGCCGGGCCTTCTTCTCCGCGAGGGAGGTCCGCGTCGGGCCGAGGATCCGCTCGAAGAGGTTCAGGGTGGAGGTGTGGATCTCCTTGACCATGCCGGCGCCGACGACGACGGTGCCCGCGTGGACGTGGGGTGCCAGCCGCAGCAGCTGGTCCTCGAGCAGCGCCAGGCTCTTCGGCACGCGCACCAGCAGGACACCGATCCGCTCCGGCGGGGCGTCCTGCGTGGTCAGCAGCGTCACCGCGCCCTCGGGCACCCCGGCCCGCCGCAGGTTGGCCTCGGTGGCCGCCCGGGTCAGGTAGGAGTCGGTGATCTGCACCGGCCGGTGCGCGGCCAGGGCCGTGGCCAGCGCGCCCCACCGGTCCCCGAGGACGGTGATCCGCCCGGCGGCGGCGGACAGGTCCACCGGGCCCCGCTCGCCGGTGCCGGCGTGCAGGTGGCGCAGCAGGTACTCGTCTGCGGCGTCCCAGGCGCGGAGCCGGTCGCGCGGGTCCTCGGGGAAACGGGTGAGCTCGTGGGAGCCGAAAGGCGTGGTCAGGCGGTTCATCGTGTCCCCAGGCTATCCGAGCGCGCCGCCCCGCCCCGCACCGGCGAGCCGGGCACCGGGGCGGCGGCCGCGGGCTACTCGGGGAACTCGCCGGCCATCGCCGCGGCGAGCCGCAGGTGGGGCGCCGCCTCCGCGGGGCGGCCCTGCCGCTCCAGGGTGCGGCCGAGCAGCAGCCGGGCGTAGTCCTCCACCGGCCAGCGCTCCAGGATGGCGCGCAGCTCGCCCTCGGCGCGCGCCAGCCGGGCGGAGTGGTAGTACGCGCGGGCCAGCAGCAGCCGCGGCGCGAGCTGCTCGGGCGCCTCGCCGGCCAGCCCCTCCAGGATGTCGACGGCCGGCCCGTACTCCTTCGCGTCGAAGAAGAGCCGGGCGCGCGCCCAGCGCTCGGCCGCCGTCCCGTGCCCGAAGTACGTGCTGCGCGTGTCCATCGCGCCCCTTCCGCTGTCCGGATGCTTCCGACGCCCCCTCCAACGCAGGGTCGGACCCCCGCATTCCGCGGGGTGCGGCGGGCCGGCGGTACTAAGTTGGGGGGCATGAGCAATCTCGAGCGCCAGCCGGCCCTCTCCGCCTGCGGCGGCCGGGGCTTCGTCGTGGCCGAACCGGTCCGCGAGCTCCTCAGCCCCCGGACGGTCAAGCTGGGCGAGTCCTCCGAGGTCCGCCGCCTCCTGCCGAACCTGGGCCGCCGCATGGTGGGCGCCTGGTGCTTCGTCGACCACTACGGGCCCGACGACATCGCGGGCGAGCCCGGCATGCAGGTCGCGCCCCACCCGCACACGGGGCTCCAGACGGTGAGCTGGCTGCACGACGGCGAGGTGCTGCACCGCGACAGCACGGGCAGCCTGCAGACGATCCGCCCGCGCGAGCTCGGCCTGATGACCTCCGGCCGCGGCATCAGCCACTCCGAGGAGAGCCCCCGCGAGCACAGCCGCCTCCTGCACGGCGCCCAGCTGTGGGTGGCCCTCCCCGACGCCCACCGCCACGTCGAACCGCACTTCCAGCACCACGCGGCCCTCCCGCGCGTGACCGCGTCCGGCGTGGACGCCACGGTCATCCTGGGCACCCTGGACACGGCGACCTCGCCGGGGACGGCGTACAGCCCGATCGTCGGCGCCGACATCGCCCTCGCGGAGGGCACCGAGGCGAAGCTGCCGCTGGAGCCGGACTTCGAGTACGCGGTCCTGTCGATGTCGGGCGAGGCCCACGTGGACGGCGTCCCCGTCCTGCCCGGCTCGATGCTCTACCTCGGCTGCGGCCGCACGGAACTCCCCCTGCGCGCCACGTCGGACGCCGGCCTGATGCTCCTGGGCGGCGAACCGTTCGAGGAGGAGATCGTGATGTTCTGGAACTGGATCGGCCGCTCCCACGAGGACATCGCCCAGGCCCGCGAGGACTGGATGAAGGGGACGCGCTTCGGCGAGGTGAAGGGCTACGACGGAGCCCCGATTCCGGCGCCCGAACTGCCTCCGACGCACCTGAAGCCGCGTGGACGGGTGCGCTGACCCGGCGGAACGGCGGAGGGCTGCCCGTGAGTCCGGACGGTGGACCCGCCTTCCGGTCGTGCGGCGCCGACCCGCGTCCGCGCTAGACTTGCAGAGTTATGCAATTGGCGAGTTCTTGATGCGGGTGAGGTGATGGCGTGGCCGGTGACGGCACCGAGGAGGCGCAGGCCGCCGGGGAGCGGCGGGCGGCCGTGACGGAGGAGGCCGGAGCCGGCGCGGCCGCCGCGCACGAGAAGTGGCTGCAGAAGGGGGTCGCGCTGCGCGCCTTCTTCTACATCGTCGGGACCCACCTCTTCGCCGGGTTCGTGTGGCTGCTGTTCTACCTGGGCCAGCACGCCCAGAAGTGAGCGCCCCGCGGCCGGGAGGACACGGAGCGGCCGCCTCCCGGTGTCCGAGGTGCGGGTGAACCCGCCCCGGCGGGAAGCGGCCGCCGTTCGCGGGCCGGGGGGCGGTGTGCGCTCGGGGCGGTCCTACTGCGGGCCGGTGGCGCGCAGGTTGGCCAGGAGTTCGGCCTGGCCCTGCAGGACGCCCGACAGGATGCTGCGGGCCACGCGCAGCAGCTCGGCGACCTCGGGGCTGGTGAGCCGGTAGTACACGTTGGAGCCCTCGCGGCGGGCGAGGACGAGGTTGGCCTTGCGCAGGACGGCGAGCTGCTGGGAGAGGCTGGCCGCTTCGATGCCGACCTCGGCCAGCATCTCGGCCACGGCGTGCTCGCGCTCGCTCAGCAGTTCCAGGACGCGGATGCGGACCGGATGGCCGAGGGTTTTGAAGAACTCCGCCTTGAGCTGGTAGAGCGGCGCCTGCGTGTGGTCGGCCTCGCCTGCCCTGCCTGTCGCGCGTGCCTTGTGCACCTGATCCACCCAACGCTCATCATCGTCACCGTGAGGACAGCCCTTCCGTCCCCACGCACAGTGTGTGACCTCCACAATTGCAGATTCCTGCAATTCTCGGACCCGGCGGGTCCACGTCCGGCCGGTCCGGCGCAGGGTCAGGCCCTGTTCGGCTCGGCCTTCCGTACGGGGCCCTCGGCCGGCCAGCGGCCGGTGTGCCACTGCTTGCCTGCCGCCGGGCCCCGGCCCGGGGGCGCCGGTGCCGCGCCGCGGTGAGCGGCGAGGGCGGTGGGCAGGTCGCAGTGGACGGGGATGGCCGGTTCTCCGGCGTCGGGGACGAGGGAGCCGTCCGCGGGGATCGCGGCCAGTTCGAGGGCGCGTCCGGCGGCGGCCAGGCGTCGGGCGGCCTGCGAGACCGCCAGCTGCCCGCCGACCGACCAGCCCAGCAGTGCGGTCAGGTCAAGGATCAGCGGGCCGCTTCCGCGCGCTTCGGCCCAGCCGACGGCGCCGGTGAAGCGGGCGGTCGCCCCCGCGCCGAGGTATCCGGCCAGGGACAGCACGCCCAGGTCGTCGTGGGTGGTGTAGCGCCACTCGATCGTCATCGTCGTCTTCCTCGGCTTCACAGGGGCAGGGTGATCCGGATGCTCTTGCCGCGTCCGTCCGCGTCGCCGCACTGCACGGCGGTACCGCCCAGCTCCATGGTCATCTCGACCACGGTGGCCAGTCCGCTCCCGGGCGCCGTGGCCAGAGCGCCGAACAGCGGCGGCTGGTAGGGGTGGCGGTCGTGGACGGCGAAGGCGAACACGCCGGGCCCGTGCGCGTAGGTGACCGTGATCACCGGCGTCACGGCAGCGGCGTGCCGGACCGCGTTGGTGACCAGCTCGGCGAGGATCAGCAGCGCCGGCCCGACGCTCGGGTGGCGCGGGCCGACCCCGCATTCGGCCAGCACGAGTTCGGTGGTCTCGCGTGCGATCCGTACGGCCGACCCCGTCGGTGGCACGGCCAGGACGTGCCGGTACGGCGGCGTCGCCGGCAGCGCGGCCGTCATCGGCCCGCCCCGCGGAGGGGGCGGGCGAGGCGGAAGCCGGACACGGACTGCGGATGCAGGCGCAGCAGGGTGTCGTGCGGGCCGTGGCTCCAGCCGGACAGGGCGCGCCGGTAGTGGGAGGCCTCGTCCGGGTCGGTGATCGCCTCGGCCGGCCCGTGGGCGCTGACGGTCCAGCCGGTTCCGGCCGGCTGGATCTCGTCGACCTGATACGTGAGCCCTGCCCTGGTCAGGGCCGCGGCGGCCTGGACGGGTGCGCGCACGACGAGGCTCCCGTACTCCATGACATGCGTGGCCGGGCGGATGACGGCCTGCTCGCGCCGGAGGTGGACGAGCCTGCCCCGGGTGGAGCCTTGCAGGAGCCAGAGGGCTTCGGCGCCGGAGACCTCGGTCATGCGCAGGCCTGCGGGGGCGTGGGCGGTCATCGCGGTGCCTTCCGGGTGCGGTGCGGGTGGGGGCGGTGCCGGACGGGCAGGAGCCCGGCCTGTTCGAGGTGCTTGCGGGCCCCGGCGATCGCTTCGGGGGTGGTGGCGTATTCGCGGCCCTCGTGCCGGAGGAGTTCGAGGGCGCCGACGGACGCCAGGGCCTGGCGCTGGCCGGGGCGGATGCCGGAGGTCATCACGGCGATGCCGCGCCGGTTCAGCTTCTCGACAGCGTCCTTGAGCACGAGGGCTCCGGTGGCGTCCATCGCCGTCACGCGCGACATGCGCAGGATGACCACCCGCACGTCGGAGACCTCGGAGAGTTCGAGGAGGAAGCGGTGGGCGCCTGCGAAGAACAGCGGCCCGTCGATCCGGTAGGCGACGATGTGCTCGGCCAGGAGCGCGTGCTCCTCATCGCTGTGCTCCCCGGGGAGGTCCGGGCGGAAGTCGACCTGGTCGAGGCTGGCCTGGGCCGCCACCGAGCGCAGGGCGAGTGCCCCGGCGACGACCAGCCCGATGATCACCGCATAGACCAGATCGAGCACCAGGGTGGCCGCGGCGGTCAGGACGAGGACCACGGCGTCGGAGCGGGTGGCCTTCGCCATGGCGCGCAACGCGCCGACCTCGACCATCCGCACCGCGGTCGCCAGCAGTACGCCGGCGAGCGCGGCGAGGGGGATCTTCGCGACGAGGGGGGCCGCGGCGAAGACGATGGCGGCGAGGACGGCGGCGTGGGTCAGCGCGGCAAGGCGGGAGGAGGCGCCGGTGCGGACGTTAACCGCGGTCCGGGCTATCGCGGCCGTCGCGGGGACGCCGCCGAAGAGCGGGGCGGCGAGGTTGGCGATGCCCTGCCCGAACAGCTCCTTGTCCGGGTCGTGCTGCTGCCCGACCGTCATGCCGTCCGCCACCGTCGCCGACAGCAGCGACTCCAGCGCGGCCAGAGCCGCCACGGCGACCGCCGGCGCGATCAGGGAGCCGAGCGCGGTGACGTCGAAGAAGGCCAGGGAGGGGGCCGGAAGGCCGGCCGGCAGCTCCCCGATGGGGGCCGCCGCGTCCAGGTCGAAGAACCGAGCGGCGACGGTCGCGGCGATGACCGCGACGATCGAGAACGGGATGGCCGGCCGCCACCGGGCCCCCGCCAGCATCACCGCGGCCACACCGAGGGAAAGGCCGACCGCGGCCGGGTTGGGCGCCGCGGCGAACGCCTCCACCGCCCGCCAGGCCGCCAGCAGTACCTTCTCGCCGTCGGGCTTGGCGACCCCGAGCGCGTCGGGTACCTGCTGCAAGCCGATCACACACGCGATCCCGAGCGTGAAGCCCTCCACCACCGGCGCCGGCACGTACCTCATGTACCGGCCCGCCCGCAGCAGTGCCAGCGCGATCAGCAGCGCACCCGCCATCACTCCCACGGTCAGCACGCCGCCGGGCCCGTACCGGGCCACGATCGGCACCAGGACCACGGTCATCGCCCCCGTGGGTCCCGACACCTGGAGGTTGGACCCTCCGAACACCGCGGCAAGGGCGCCCGCGACCACGGCCGTGGCCAGCCCCGCCTCGGCACCGAGGCCGGAGGACACCCCGAACCCCAGCGCGAGCGGCAGGGCGACGATCGCGACGGTCAGCCCCGCGAGCAGGTCCCGGCGGGGATCGAGCGCCATCAACCGGAAGTCGGCGCGAGCGGGCAGCACGGCACGCAGGCGGGCGGCCGCACCGGGCAGGACGGGGTGCAGCGGAACCGGCACGATCTCTCCTTCGCTCGGTCGCCCGGCCGCGGGCGAGGTGTGGGGTTGTGCCCGCGGCCGCCTTCGGCCGCAACAGCCTAAGAATGTATGAAATTGCAGATTTCTGCAATTCACTGGCCGGTCGTGGCCGCGGCGGCCGCCTCGGGCGCACAGCGGACGCCGGCGATGACCGGGCGGCTGATCGGGCGGCTGACCGGGCGGCCCGGATCAGCGGACCAGGACGGCCTCCCCGGACCTGGGTACGACGGCCGTCCAGCCCAGCTCGCCGTCGATCCGGTCCCGCAGGGCCCCGGCGGCGGCCTCCTCGCCGTGCACGAGGTACGTGGTGTGCGGGGCGGGAGCAGCGCGCAGCCAGTCGATGATCTGGCGGGCGTCGGCGTGCGCGGAGAAGTGCGGGACGTCGGCGACCTCGGCGCGCACGGGGACGTACTCGCCGAACATCTTCAGGGTGCGGGCGCCGTCCACCAGGTCCCGTGCGCGCGTCCCCTCCGCGGCGAAGCCGACGACGACCACGGCGTTGCGGGGGTCGGGCAGGATCCGGTGGAGGTGGTGCAGGACGCGGCCGCCCGTGGCCATGCCGGCGGAGGAGACGATGACCGCCGGGCCGGTGGCGCTGTTGATGTCGACGGACTCCTGGACGGTGCGGGCGGCCAGGAAGGGCTCCGGGCTGATCGCGGCCTCGCCGCGGGCGGCGATCTCGGGCCGCAGCTCGGGGGAGCGGGACCGTACGGCGTCCCGGTAGACGTCCAGGGCTGCCAGGGCCATCGGGCTGTCGACGTAGACGGGCACGCTCCGCGGCAGGGTGCCGTCGCCGCGGAGAGCCGCCAGCTCGTGCAGGACCACCTCCGTCCGGTCGATCGCGAAGGCGGGGATGACGACGGTGCCGCCTCGGCCCAGCGCCCGGGTGATCGCGGCGGCGAACTCGCGCCGGGCGCTCTCGCGGTCGTGCCTGCGGTTGCCGTACGTCGACTCCATCAGCAGGACGTCGGCGCCGGAGAACGGCTCGGGCGGCAGGAGGAGCGGGTGGCCGGGGCGGCCGAGGTCGCCGCTGACGGCGAGGGTGTGTCCGTCCTCCAGGGTCAGGTGAGCCCAGGCGGAGCCCAGGATGTGGCCGCCGTGGTGCAGCACGAGCCTCGTCCCGGCCTTGATCTCGACCTCGCTCCCGACGGCCACCGGGTCGAAGAACCTCACCGTGAGCTCGACGTCGTCATCGTCGTAGAGCGGCTTCGCCGGCCGGTGCTTGGACCAGCCGTGCCGGTTCGCGTGCGCGGCGGCCTCCATCTGGAGGCGGGCGCTGTCGCGGAGGACGATCTCGGCCAGGCGGGCCGTGGCGGGCGTGGCCAGGATGGGCCCGCGGAAGCCGTTGCGGACCAGGCGCGGAAGGTAGCCGCAGTGGTCCAGGTGGGCGTGGGTGACGAGGACGGCGTCGATGTCGCCGGCGGCGCACGACAGCTTGCCCCAGTTGCGGCGGCGCAGGTCGGCGACGCCCTGGAAGAGCCCGCAGTCGACGAGGATCCGCGCGTGGTCGCTCTCGACGAGGAAATTGCTGCCGGTGACCGTCCGTACACCGCCGAGGAAGGTGAGGAGGGCCGGGCGGGCCGAGGCACCGGCGGCATCAGGGGACGGGGCTGACCGGGACATGGCAGCGGCCCTCCTTTCGGGACGGATGCCGGTCTCCACCGTCGCATCCGACCCGCCCCGGGGCAGAGGCCCGACCGGCCCCCGGGGAGGGCCGAATGGTCCCGGGCGGGAGCCGTCCGACCCAAGCGGAGCCGCCGCCGGCTGCGCGACAGTGGCAGCATCCCTCGCGGAGACAAGGAAGCCGTCATGACCACCAAGAGAGTCCTCGTTGCCTACGGCACCAAGCACGGTGCCACCGCCGGCATCGCCGAGGAGATCGGCAAGACCCTCCGCGAGGACGGGTTCGAGGCCGTCGTGCTCCCCGCGAACGACGTCGACGACGTCCGGGACTACGACGCCGTCGTCCTCGGCGGCTCGATCTACGCCGGACGCTGGAGCGACAAGGCCAAGCGCTGCGCCGAACGCAATGCCGAGTCCCTGCGGCACCGCCCCGTATGGCTGTTCAGCAGCGGCCCGCTGGACCGCACCGCCGAGGAGCGGGACATCCCTCCCGCTCCCGCCGTCGCCCGGCAGATGCAGCTCATCGGCGCACGAGAGCACAAGACGTTCGGAGGCAGCGTCACGGCCCGTACCCCCGGACTCCTCGCCCGGTCGATGCTCCGACAGGGCAAGGGCGGCGACTACCGGAACCCCGAACGCATCCGGAGCTGGGCCCACCACATCAGCGCCGAGCTCACCGCCGCCTGAACGGCGGCGGCCCGGCCGGGATCCAGGCAGAGCCGGAGGAGCCATGAACCACCGGACCTCGGGACCTGCGGCCAACCCGCTTCGGCGCGGAGCCGACCGCACGCGCTCCCTGTTGCACGCCGCCTTCACCCTGGCCTGCCTGATCGCCGTGTTCTGCGGTGCGGTCGCCGGGTGGACCGCCTGGACCGACGGCAGCCGCGCCGCCGAGGAGATCGCCCGCCACCGGCACGCCGTGACAGCCACCACAGTCGGCGGCACCGGCTACCGGGCCGGCGGCGGGCTGCGCGGGCAGCCCGTCACCGTTGCCCCCGCCACCTGGAAGTATCCGCCCGACCGCACCCACAGGGGCACCGTGGCCGTCCCTGCGGACACCCGCAGCGGAGACACCGTCCGCGTGTGGGTCGACGACCGGGGCCGCCCCGCCACAGCCCCGCCCGGGACGCCCGACACCGCGCTGGAGGCGTTCGGTCTCGGCACACTGACGCTCACCGGGATCCTCCTCGTGTCAGGCGCCCTCGTCCGTGCCGGCCTCCGGATCGTCGACGTACGGACCTCCCGGGCCTGGGAATCCGAGTGGGAGGGCGTCGAACCCGTCTGGTCGGGCCGCCTGCGCCCGGGTCGGGGAGCGGACGATGGCTGACGCTGCCGCCGGGCCGGACCTCGCGCCGGACGTCACGCCGGATCCCCTCGAACCCCTTCCCCTGCTCCGCCGCGAGCTGCACACGGGGCCGCTGGGCCTGTCGAGCCGGGAGGCAGCCCGCCGGCTGGCGGTCTACGGGCCCAACGAGGTGCGCCGCGCCGCGCAGCGGAGCGTGCTGCGGGAGCTCGGGCGGCAGCTGGTCCACCCCTTGGCCCTGCTGCTGTGGGCGGCGGCCGCGCTCGCGTTCGTCGCCGCCATCGACGTGCTCGGCTGGGCGATCGTCGCGGTCGTCCTCGTCAACGCCGGATTCGCCCTCGTCCAGGAGCGGCAGGCCGAGAAGGCCGTCGAGACCTTGGCCCGGTACCTTCCCGCACGGGCCCGGGTGGTCCGCGACGGTCGGCCGCAGCACGTCCCCGCCCGCGATCTGGTCCCCGGTGACCTGGTGGTCCTCGAGGAAGGCGACCGGATCCCCGCGGACGCCCGGCTGACCGAAGGGGGCATCGAAGCCGACCTGTCCATGCTGACCGGCGAGTCCACCCCGGTCGAGCGCCTGGCCGGCCCCGGTCTGCAGGCGGTACCGGTGCTCCAGGAGCCCAACCTCGTCTTCAGCGGCACCAGCGCCACCGGGGGGCAGGCCCGGGCGATCGTCTTCGCCACCGGCGACCACACGGAGCTCGGCCGGATCGCCGCGCTCAGCCAGCGCACCCGCCGCGAGCCGAGCCCGCTGGAGAAGCAGGTCAAGAAGGTCGCCTGGCTCATCGCGGCGGTCGCGGTGGCCATGGGAGCGGTGTTCCTCGTGACCGGTGTGGCGGTGGGCCTGCCGGTGACCGACTCGCTGATGTTCGCGATCGGGCTGCTCGTCGCCAACGTTCCCGAAGGACTGCTGCCGACGATCACCCTCGCCCTTGCCGTCGGCGTCCGGGCCCTGGCCCGGCAGGGCGCGGTGATCAAGAGGCTGAGCGCCGTGGAGACCCTCGGCTCCACCAACGTCATCTGCACGGACAAGACCGGCACCCTCACACGGAACGACATGCTGCTGCACGGCCTGTGGACGCCCGAGGACCTCGCGCAGACCGGCCCGCGGAGTGCCGGGCTCGTCCGGGCAGCCGCCCTGTGCACCACCGTCACCCGGGAGGCGGACGGCCGGCTGCACGGAGACCCGACCGAACTCGCCCTCGTGGAAGGGGCCGACCGGCACGGGGTGCCCGTCGAACCGGCCGAGCGGGACGCGGGCCGCCGCGCCTGCTTCCGCTTCGACCCGCGCCTGCGCCTGATGTCGGTGGTCCAGGCCTCCGGCCCCGGCCGCCTCCGGGTCATCGCCAAGGGCGCCCCCGAAGCCGTGCTGCCGCTGCTGGCGGGCGGCGAGCCGGCCGCGAAGGCGCGGCAGGCCGCCGACGCCCTGGCCGCGGACGGCATGCGGGTGCTCGCCGTGGCGGTACGGGACCTGCCGGCCGACGCCGCGGTACCGGCGCGGCGGCAGCAGGCCGAGCAGGGGCTGCACCTGCTCGGGCTGGTCGGCCTCTACGATCCGCCGCGGCCGGAGGTCGCGGCCGCGGTCCGGCGGTGCCACGAGGCGGGCCTCACCGTGCACATCGTCACCGGAGACAACGGTGCCACGGCCGCCGCGATCGCCCGTGCCGTCGGCATCGGCGTGCCCAGGCTGCAGGTGATCGCCCAGTCCGAGGCGGTCGACGACCACCACCTCGACCACCTCCTGCGGCAGGGCGACACCGAGATCGTGTTCGCGCGATCGTCGCCCGAGACCAAGCTGAAGGTGGCCGACGCCCTGCGGAGCCACGGGCAGATCGTCGCCATGACCGGCGACGGGGTGAACGACGCGCCCGCACTGCACCGCGCCCACATCGGGGTGGCCATGGGACGGTCGGGCACCGACGTGGCCCGCGAGGCGTCCACGATGGTCCTGACCGACGACAACTTCGCCACCATCGTCACGGCGATCGAATCCGGCCGCCGGGTCTACGACAACGTCCGCAAGTTCATCGTCTACATCTTCGCCCACCTCACCCCCGAGGTCGTCCCCTTCCTCGTGTTCGCCCTCTCCGGCGGGGCGGTTCCGCTGCCGCTGACCGTGCTCCAGATCCTCGCCATCGACCTCGGTACCGAGACCCTCCCCGCCCTCGCCCTCGGCCGCGAGCGCGCCGAACCCGGCGTCATGAGCCGGCCGCCCCGTCCCAGCAGCCAAGGGGTGATCAACAAGGACATGCTCGTCCGCAGCTGGGGCTGGCTCGGCACCGTGTCCGCCGTGCTCGTGATGACCGCGTACTTCTACGTCCTCTGGCGCGCCGGATGGCACCCCGGCGACCCGACCGGCCCGGGCACCCCGCTCCATGACGCCTACCTGACGGCGACCACCGCCACCTTCGCCGGCATCGTCACCTGCCAGGTCGGCACGGCCGTCGCCGCACGCACCGATCACGCCGCCCTGCGCGACATCGGGTTCTTCACCAACCCCCTGCTGCTCGCCGGCATCGCCTTCGAACTCGCCTTCACCGCGGCGCTCGTCTACGCGCCCCCGCTCCAGCACCTCTTCGGCACCGCGGCCCTGCCCCCGGACGTCGTCCTCCTCATCGCGGCCTTCCCGCCGCTGGTGTGGGGAACCGACGAATTCCGCCGCCGTGCCCGCCGCCGACGTTCCCGAACCCCGGGAGGAACACCGTGCCCGCACACCACCGGAGGGATCCCGGCACGCAGCCGGAGCGCCTCGCCCGCGGAGGCGCGGCCATCGAGCTGACCGGCCTGACCAAGAGGTACGGGCCGGTGGTCGGAGTCGACCGGTTGACCCTCACCGTGCGGTCCGGGGAGGTGTTCGGCTTCCTCGGACCGAACGGGGCGGGGAAGACGACCACGCTGCGGTGCCTCGTCGGACTGCTCCGGCCCAGCGGGGGGACCGTGCGGGTGCTGGGCCTGGACCCGGTCACCGATCACGGCCGAGTCGCGCCACACCTGGGATACCTCCCCGGCGAACTCCGGTTCTACCCCGAGCTCTCCGGCGCACAGACGCTCGACCTGCTCTCCGCCCTGCAGGGCGCTCCGGCGCCCCGCCGCGGGAGCCTGTGCGATCGGCTGGGCCTCACGCAGTCGGTGCTCGCCCGGCCCGTCGGCGGTTACTCGCGCGGCATGAAGCAGAAGCTGGGGCTGGTGCAGGCCCTGCAGCACGATCCGCGTCTGGTGGTGCTCGACGAGCCCACCGAGGGGATCGATCCGCTGGTGCAGGAGACGTTCTACGCACTGCTGCGGGAGATGGCGGCCGCCGGACGGACCGTCCTGCTGTCCAGCCACGTCCTGCCGGAGGTGCAGCGCACCTGCGGGCGGGTGGCGATCGTACGGGACGGCCGGCTGGTGGCGGTGGAGACCGTGGCCCGCCTGCGCGAGGCGCGTGCCAGGAGGATCCGGCTGACGTTCGCCGACGGGCAGGCGCCCCGCACGCTGGGCGGCGCGGAGCGCTGGGAGCCGCGCCGGCAGGGGAACCGGGTGGAGCTGCTCGTGCCGCCGAGCGAGGTGGTCGCCGCGCTGCGCGGGCTGCTCGGGCCGGAGGTGTCGGACGTCATGGTGGAGGAAGCGGGTCTCGACGAGGCGTTCCTGGACCTGTACCGCCACGGAGGCCCGGAGGAGGGACCGTGAGGACCCGGTGGCCCCTGTTGTGGATGGCCCTGTACCGGCGGCGCAGGATGCTGGCGGCCCTGCTGGCCGGGATGGTCGCCTTCGAGGCACTCGTCGTCGTGGTCGCGGGCGCCCTCGCCCCGGCGGACCTCTTCGCCGCCGGAGGGAAGGGGCCCCCGTCGGCCTACCGGGCGTTCAGCGGCTCCAGCGGGGCCGTGTCCATCGCCAGTCACCCCGGGCTGCTGGGTGCCGGCCTGACGCATCCGTTCTGGATCGCCCTGCAGTTGACCGCGATCGGTTCGCTCGCGGCGGCCGCCGTGGCGGCGGACGTGGAGTCGGGGACGGTGGAGCTCGTGGTGGTGCGTCCCGTCAGCCGTACCCGGCTGCTGGCGGAGCGGACCGCCGCACTGGTGGTCGCGGTGCTGGCCCTGAACGCCGCCGCGACGCTCACGGTCGCGGTCGGGGTGGCGCTGTCACCGGGCATCCACCGGACGGTGCCGCTCAGCGGAGTCTTCGCCGCAGGACTCATGGGCTTCGGCTTCGCGTTGTGCATGGCCGGCCCCGCCATGGCCGTCTCGGCGGCGGGGCGCCGGCGCGCGCAGGTCATCGGCGCGACCATCGCCGTCGGAGCGGTGGGCTTCGCCGTCAACTTCGTCGCCCTGGCCTGGGAGCCGGCCGCGCCGCTGCGGTTCCTCAGCCCGTTCCACTACTACGCGCCGGGAGACGCCCTGGCCCAGGGCGGTGTCCTCTGGCCCTGGCTGGGGGTCCTGGTGGGCACGGGGCTGCTGGGCATCCTCGTGGCCCACATACTGCTCCGGCGCCGCGATCTCGCGCCGTGACCACGCCGGCGGGGCGGCGGAACCCGCCCCGGACGCGGACCCGTCCTCAGTCGTGCGCCACGACGGCGACGGGAGCGGTCGCGTGGTGCATCACCGCGTGGGTGATGGGGCCGATGTGGGTGCCGAGTGCCGAGCGGCGGATCCGCCGGCCGACGACGACCAGCGCCGCACCGGATGCGGCCTCCAGGACCTGTACGGCGGGCTGGCCGATGACGGCCCGTGAGTCCACGGCGAGGCGCGGGTACTTCAGCCGCCACGGAGCGAGCAGTTCCCTGAGCCTGGCCTCCAGCCCGTCGGCGATCTCCCCCTCGACTCCGGGGTCGAGGGCGGGGGCGTAGGAGAACATGGGCGGCGGCGACCAGCCGTGGACGACGACGAGCGGACAAGAGCGCCGGTGGGCTTCCTCGCAGGCGAAGGCGAACAGCCGGTCGCAGTTGCTGCGGAGGTCCACTCCGAGCACCACCGGCCCTTCGGCGCCCGCCCGGCCCGCGGCCGGAGCCCCGCGGCTCCCGGCCGCGCGGACGAGGACGACGGGCGTCTCGGTCCTGGGGATGGTGTCCGAGCCCGTGGAGCCCACGAAGAACCCGGCGATCGGGCCGAGCCGCCGCGAGCCGAGCACCAGCAGGTCCGCGTCCGCCGCGGCGGACGCGAGGGCTTCGGCCGCCGCGAGCCCGTCGATCCGGCGGGTGCCGATGGCCAGCGCGGGGTGCTCCCGTGCCAGGCGCTCCCGGGTGTCGGCCAGGAGCCGCTCGGTCCAGTCCCGGCGGGCTTCGGGGAGCGGTACGGCGAAGGGCGCGTGCTCCGGCCAGTCCTCCACGTGGAGGAGATCGAGGTCGGCGCCGCGCAGTTCGGCTTCGTCCGCCGCCCAGTCGGCCGCGGCGAGGTCCGCGCCCGATCCGTCCAGACCCACGGTGATGCGGTTCGGCATGATCTACCTCCTCGGGTGGGAAGCCGCGCTGTCCGCGGACTCCGCTGCCTGCAAGGTGGCCGCGTGCCGCTGCCCGGCTCTCGGGAGGGCCGTCGGCCCGACGGCCGCGCGCTCACCCATGACTGTGACTCCTTCGTGCCGTCCGCCGAGCCGTCACCACTGCATCGTGTGGCGCGAGTGGCCGGTGTGAGCGGAATCGGTGTCGTCGGTGCGGGCGGTGACCCGCGCCGCCACGGCGACGACGCCGTCGATTCCCTCGACGAGGCTGCACAGCGCGTCCAGCTGGCTCCGCCGCTCGACCCGCCCGTCCAGCGTGACCACCCCGTCCACCACGTGCACGTCGACGTCGTCCGCCGGCACGCCGAGGACGTCCGCGAGCACCTCCTCGGTGACGCGCCGGCGTATCTCGGAGTCCGGCCGCAGGAAGGTGCGGAGCAGGTCACGACGGGTGACGATGCCGACCAGCCGGTCCTCCACGTCCACCACGGGAAGACGCTCGACACCGCGACGGGTCATCAGCCGGGCGGCGTCGGCCGCCGATTCCTCGGCGCGGATGGTGACCGCGGGCGCGGACATGACGTCCCCGGCGACGGGGGCCCGCGCCGGCACACCGTTCCGCGGATCGAGGGCGGGGGCCGGGGCCCGGCCGGCCAGCAGGTCGGTCTGCGAGACGACACCCACCACCCGGTCCTCGTCGTCCAGCACCGGGACTCCGGAGATGTCGTGCTGGGCGAGGAGCTTCGCGACGTCCTTGAAGGCGGCGTCCGGGGCCACGGTCACGACTTCGTCGGTCATCAGGTCCGCCACCTTGATGTGTTTCATGAGGCCCTCCTGGTGTGCCGGGTCGTGCGAGGCTGACGTCTCTCGGGGTCTGCCCTTCACCATCCACCGGTGCCCGCCGACGATCGAGGGCCGAACGGTCCCGTCCCGGGGCCGGAGGGACCACGGCGGACGCGGCACGGCGCCGGGCCCCGGCGGTGGGGACCATTCGGCCCCGGCACCGGTCCCGGGCGGCCCTCTTCCCGCGGTGCCCCGGATGTCAGCCTGGTGGTGTCCCCGTCCGCTTCTCGGTTGGGAGTAGCCGTGGAAAGCACCATCAGGACCCCGGACACCAGCTCGGTCATCGTCGGCGTGGACGGCTCGGAGCAGGCGCGCGCCGCCGCTCTGTGGGCCGCGGGTGAAGCCGTACGCCGCGCCCGGCCCCTGCACATCGTCCACGGTGCCGACACCGACGGCAAAGCCCTGTACCTGTCGGCGGAGACCATCGAGAAGGCCCGCGCCGCGGGCCGGGAACTCCTCGACGACACGGCGAAGGCCGTGCGCGCCGAGTACCCCGGTCTGCACGTGACCACCGAGTTCAGCCGCACGGACGCCGTCACCAGCCTGCACCGGGCCGGCGGGCTGCACGGCACGATCGTCGTGGGCCACCGCGGCCTCGGGGGCTTCAACGCCCTCATGCTCGGCTCCGTCGGACTGGGCACCGCGGCGATCGCCGAGAACCCCGTCATCGTGGTCCGCGGCATCGACGGGGCGGAGGAACGCGGCACCGTCCTCGCCGCCGTCCGCGACGGGCACGACCTCGTGTGCGCCCGGTACGCCGCCCGGGAGGCCGAGCTGCGCAAGGCCTCGCTCCGGCTGCTGCACGTGTGGAACGTGCTCCAGTCCGTCGGCGACGTGGTGACCATGCTCGACGACGTCGGCGAGATCGCCGGACAGCACGCGGGAGCCCTGCACGCCCTCACGGACACCATCCACAAGGAGTTCCCCGACCTGGCCGTCGAGGGCGACGCCGAGAAGGGCGTCTCCGTGGCCGGAGCACTGGTCGAGGCGTCCCGCCACGCCGACCTGCTCGTCATGGGCGGCCGCAGGGCACCCACCCGGCTCGGGCTCGGCCGCAACCTGGGCAGGGCCACGCACGGCGTACTGCACCACGCCCACTGCCCCGTACTCCTCATCCCCCGAGCGGCCACCGGCGCCGGGGGCCGGTCATGACCGGCCACCGGGAAGGCGCCCGTGACGTCCTCGTGGGCATCGACCCGGCCCGCGAGTGGCACCTCTCCCTGGCCTGGGCTGCCGACGAAGCCCACCGGCGCGGCCTCCCGCTGCGCCTGGTGCTCGCCGTGCCGCCCCAGCACGACACCCAGCACGTCGACGACACCCCGGGGCAGACCGCTCTGCGGCAGGCCGGCGCCGAAAGGCTCCAGCAGGCCGGGGACTGGGTCCGGGCACGCCACCCGGAGCTGTCCGTGGCCGGTGAACTGCGGGGCGGCTTCCCCGCCCCCGTCATCGGCCGGATGGCCCGGCAGGCCCGCATGGTCGTACTCGGCTCCCGGCACCTCGGCCGGGTCGCGGAGGTGTTCAGCGCCGGATCGCTCGTGCTCCCGGTGACCGCGCAGGCCGCCTGCCCGGTCGTCGTCGTGGGCGACGCGGAGCACGCCACCCGGCAGCCGCCGTACGTCGTCGCCGGCGTCGACGGCAGCGCGCTGTCCCAGGCCGCGCTCGCGTTCGCCTTCGACGAGGCCGACCTGCGGGGCGCGGCCCTGCGGGCCGTCCACGTGTGGCAGCCGCCGCTGATCCTGGGCTACGACGAGGAAGCCGTCCGGCAGGCCCAGCGCACCATGCTGTCCGAGGCGACCGCCGGACTGTCGCAGAAGTATCCGGACGTGCACGTCACCCACGAGGTGGCGACAGGCCACCCGGTGGAGGAACTGGCCCGCGCGGCCGAGCACGCCCTGGCCGTCGTCGTCGGCCGTCGCGGGCGCGGCGGCTACACCGGCATGCGGCTCGGCTCCGTCGTCCACGGCCTGCTGCACCGGGCCCACTGCCCCGTGATCACCGTCCCGACCGGATGAGGCCGCCCATGACGAGCCGCGCTGTCGACGCGCCGGCCACCCGTGTCCCCGCTCCGCAGGGACTGACGCAGGCCGAGGCCGAACGCCGGCTGGCCCGCCACGGCCGAAACGAGGTATCCCCTCCCCGGCCGACACCCCTCCACCGGCGCGTGCTGGCGCAACTGCGCGATCCACTGATCATGGTGCTGCTCGGTGCCGCCCTGCTGACCATCGCGATCGGGGACTACCCGGACGCCGTCGTCATCGGACTGGTGATCGCCGTCAACACCACCGTGGGGGTCGCCCAGGAAGTCCGCGCGGACCGGGCCGTCGCCGCGCTCTCCGCCCTGTCGGCCCCGCACGCCCGCGTGCTGCGAGAGGGAGCCGCCCGCGAGGTTCCGGCGGCGCTCGTGGTCCCGGGCGACACCCTGCTGCTGGGCGAGGGCGACATCGTCGCCGCCGACGCGGACCTCACCGAGGCCTCCGCGCTCCTGATGGACGAAGCGATGCTCACCGGCGAATCCGAGCCCGTCGACAAGGCGGCGGACGGCACGGTGGCCGCCGGAACGGTCGTCGTACGCGGCCGGGGCACCGCCACCGCGACCGCCACCGGCGCGGCGAGCGCCCTCGGCCGCATCGCCGCCCTGCTCGACGGCGGCCACGAGCCGACCCCGCTCCAGCGGCGCCTCGCCTCCCTCGGGCGCGTCCTCGCCGCCGCCACCATCGCCCTCTGCGTGCTGTTCTTCGCCCTGGGCCTGCTGCGAGGGCTCGCCCCGAGCACGATGGCCGTCACCGCCATCAGCCTGGCCGTCGCCGCGGTCCCCGAGTCCCTTCCGGCCGTGGTCACCCTCGCCCTCGCACTCGGAGCCCGCCGGATGGCGGCCCGGGGTGCCCTCGTGCGGCGCCTGCCGGCCGTCGAGACCCTGGGCTCGGTGAGCGTGCTGGCCACGGACAAGACCGGAACCCTCACCGAAGGCCGCATGGTCGTCCAGCACCTGTGGACGCCCGCCGGGGCGGCCGACGTCTCCGGCACCGGATACGACCCCCGCGGGGAGCTGACTCGCGAGGGGCGCGCACTCGGCCCCGAGCAGCTCCGCGGCTTCCGGGAACTGCTCACCACGGCGGCCCTGTGCAACGACGCGAGCCTCAAACCGCCCGGGGCCGCAGCCCCGGACGCCTGGACGGCCGTGGGCGACCCCATGGAGGCCGCGCTGCTGGCGGCCGCTGCCAAGGCCGGCTGCCCGGACCCGGCCGAGCTGCACCTGGCCTGCCCGCGGACCGCGGAGGCACCCTTCGACAGCATGCGCAAACGCATGACCACCCTGCACCACCTGCCCGACGGGAACGTGCTGGTCTGCCTCAAGGGGGCACCGGAGGCGGTGCTCGCCCCCACCGTCCTCGCCGAGCCGCCCGAAGCCCTGGAACGGGCCCGCCGACAGGCCGCGGCCCTGGCCGCCCAGGGGTTCCGCGTCCTGGCCGTGGCAGGCGCCGAGCGGCTGTGGCAGCCCCTGCCCGCCGCCGGCGCCGAGCAGGGACTGCGCCTGCTCGGCCTGATCGCGATCAGCGACCCGCCCAAGGAGGAGGCCGCCGCCACCCTGGCGGCCTGCCGGGCGGCCGGCATCACCCCCGTCCTGATCACCGGTGACCACCCGGCGACCGCCCGCGCCATCGCGGTCCGCACCGGACTCGTCGAAGACGGCTCCGAGGAGCGGGTCCTCACCGGCCCCGAGCTGGCCGCCTCCCGGGACGCCGACCTGACCGCCGTCCGGGTCTTCGCCCGTACCGACCCCCAGCAGAAGCTGGACATCGTCCGGGCCTGGCGGGCCGACGGAGCCGTCACCGCCATGACCGGGGACGGCGTCAACGACGGCCCCGCCCTGCGCCAGGCGGACATCGGCGTGGCCATGGGGGCCCGGGGGACGGAAGTGGCCCGGCAGGCGGCCGACCTCGTCCTCACCGACGACCGGCTCGCCACGGTGGTGGCGGCCGTCGAGGAGGGCCGCCGGGTCTACGACAACATCCGCCGCTTCCTCGTCTACGCCATGGCCGGCGGGGCCGCCGAGATCCTCGTGATGCTGATCGGCCCGCTGCTCGGACTGCCCCTGCCGCTGCGCGCGGGGCAGATCCTCTGGATCAACCTCCTCACCCACGGCCTCACGGGCGTGGCCATGGGGGCGGAGCCCGTCTCGCCGCAGGCCATGCGCCGACCGCCCCGCCCCCCGGGACAGCACATCCTCGCCGCCGGCGTGTGGCAGCGCCTCCTGGTCCTGGCCGCCGCCGTGACGGCGGTCAGCCTCCTCGCCGGCATCGCCGCCCGGGACCTCGGCCTGCCCTGGCAGAGCGTCCTCTTCCTGGCCCTGCTCGGCGCCCAGCTGGGCGTGGCCCTCGGACTCAGGGCACGCCTGCTGACCAGGGCGAACCTCTTCCTCCCCGCCTCCGTGGCCGGGTCCGCCGCGCTGGCGACGGCCGCCCTGCACGTCCCCGTACTGCAGTCGCTGCTGGAGACCGAGCCGGTGGGCTGGGCCGGAGTCCGGCTCGCCTGCGCCGCGGCCCTGGCGGCCTTCCTCGCCGCCCGGCTCCTGCGCGGCGCATTCCGCAGAAAGGCATGATCATGAACACGTACGCGCCCGAACCCGGACCCGGCTTCCGCGCCGAGGTCGGAGACCAGATCGTCGTGGGCGGCCCCACCGTCGGGACGCCCGGCCGGGACGGGGAGGTGATCGCCCTCCACCACCCCGACGGAACCCCGCCGTACGACGTCCGCTGGTCCGACACCGGCCGCACCTCGGTGTTCTTCCCGGGCCCGGACGCCCACATCCGGCACCTGCACGAGACGACGGCGCACCCTGCCGCAGGCAGCGCAGGCAGCGGCAGCCGCGGGGAGCGGTAGCCGGACAGGGGCCCTGTGGCCCCTTTCCGGGGCCCGACCGGCTCATGCCTCATCCGCGCATCCGGAGATGCTGGAAGCAGGCGGCCTGTTCGCGGCCGCCGTCCCCCGTGGACCTGGCAGGTGTGGGATGTACTGGTACGGCCATGGCATGGGCGCCTGGGGGTGGTTCGCGATGTCGCTCACGACGCTGATCGTCTGGGCGCTGATCATCGCGGGTGCCGTCCTCGTGGTGCGCGCCTTCAAGCGCGACGGCACGGACGCGCGGGCGGTCGCCGCCCCGGAGGCCGCCGGCAAGCAGGTCGAGGACCTCCTGGCGGAGCGGTTCGCCAGGGGAGAGATCGACGACGAGGAGTACGAGCGGCGGCTGGCGGTGCTGCGCAGCCACGCCCACCGGCCCGCGGAGGGGTGAAGAGCCGATTCCGGGAGCACCCCGTGTCGGGCAAGCGGACGGAGCGGAGGCGCGGCAACCCCGCCAAGCGCCCCCGGACCGAGGAAAGGGGAGAGCAGCCATGACCGCCAAGAGGGTCCTGGTCGCCTACGGGACGAAACACGGTGCGACCGCCGGAATCGCGGCGGAGATCGGCAGGACGCTTCGCGAGGACGGCCTGGACGCCGTGGTCCTCCCCGCGGACGACGTGGACGACGTCCGCGGCTTCGACGCCGTCGTCCTCGGCGGAGCCCTGTACGCGGGCCGCTGGAGCGCCAAGGCCCTGCACTGCGCGGAACGCAACGAGCAGTACCTCAGGCACCGTCCGGTCTTCCTGTTCAGCAGCGGCCCCGTCGACAGCTCCGCGGAGCAGCACGAGATCCCGCCGGTGCAGGCGGTGGCCCGGCAGATGGAGCGGCTGGGCGCCCGCGAGCACGTCACCTTCGGAGGAAGCCTCACCACGAGCACACCGGGACTCATCGCCAAGGCACTGGTCCGCCACGGCAAGGGCGGCGACTTCCGCAACCCGGAGCGGATCCAGAACTGGGCCCACCACATCAGCACGGAACTCACCGCGGCCGCCTGAGCGCGGCCCGTCCCGGGCAGCCGACCCGCCGAGCCGCGGGCCGGCTGCCCGCGCTCCCCGCGCTCTCCCCCGCGGTCACGCTCCGCCGGGCCCTCCCGCCCGCTTCCCGACGGCCAGGACGCGGACGGCGGTGACCTTGTACTCCGGGCAGGACGTGACGCCGTCGGCGTGGCCGGAGGTCAGCCGGTTCACCCCGCTCGCGGGGAAGTGGAAGGCACAGAACACCTGGCCCGGTGCGATCTCCGAGGTGACGCGGGCGGTGAGCCGGGCGCGGCCGTGGCGGCTTTCCACCACGACGTCCCCGCCGTCCCGGATGCCGTGCCGGGCGGCGTCGTCGGGGTGGAGATCCAGGTGGTCCGCTGGGGCCAGGCCGAGGTTGCCGCTGCGGCGGGTCATGCTCCCGGAGTTGTAGTGGGCCCAGCGCCGCCCGGTGACCAGGACGAACGGGTACGCGTCGTCGGGTGCCTCTCCGGGGGGCAGGTACGGCACGGCGGCCAGGTGGGCGAGCCCGTCCGGGGTGGCGAACCGTTCCCCGTACAGCTTCGGCGTGCCGGGCCCGGCGGGGTCCGGACACGGCCAGGCCACGGCCCCCTCGCGGTCGAGGCGTTCGTGCGAGAGGCCGGCGAAGAGCGGTGCGGTACGGGCGCATTCGGCGAGCGCCGCTGAGGGCGTCGGGCAGTCCAGACCTCGTCCCATGGCCGACGCGACCGCATGGAGGGCGGCGAAGTCGGAACGCGCGTGCCCGGGAGGGCTGATCGCGGGACGGACCCGTTGGAAGCGGCGGTCGAAGTTCACGAAGGTGCCGTCCTTCTCCAGCCAGGAGGCGGCCGGCAGGACGACGTCGGCATGCCGGGCGGTCCGGGAGGGGAACAGCTCGCTGCACACGACGAACGGGCAGGCCGTCAGGGCCTCCTCCACGTTCCCGGTGTCGGGGTCGGTGGCGCAGACGTCCTCCCCGAGGACCCAGAGGGCCTGGAGCCGGCCCGCGCGTGCGGCGGCGAACATGTCGGGGATCCGCAGGCCGGGGCGTGCCGGGACGGGCCGGCCCCACACCGCTTCGGCCCGCGAGCGGGCGGCCGGGTCGGTCACCTTGCCGTAGCCCGGCAGGAGGTCGGGAAGGGCGCCCATGTCGGAGGCGCCCTGCACGTTGTTCTGGCCGCGCAGCGGGTTCACGCCGAAGCCGCCGTCGGTGCCCACCGCGCCCCGCAGGATGGCGAGGTTGGCCAGGGTGCGGACCCCGTCGGTGCCGTGCAGGTGCTCGGTGACGCCCAGCCCGTAGACGATGGCGGGGCGTTCGGCCCGCCCGTACAGCCGGGCGGCGGCGATCAGGTCCGCGGCGGGCACGCCGGTCACGCGGGCGACGTGCTCGGGGGTGTAGGACGCCACCAGCTCGGCGAGTTCGGCCAGGCCGCTCGCCCGTTCCCGCAGGAACCGGTGGTCCACGAGGTCTTCGGCGAGCAGGACGCGGGCGAGTCCGTGGAACAGCGCGACGTTGGTCCCCGGCCGCGGGCGCAGATGGACGTCGGCCTGCCGGGCCAAGCCCACCTTCCGGGGGTCGGCGACCACGAGCCGAGCCCCGCGCAGTGCGCGTTGCAGCAGCCGGGCGCCGACGACGGGGTGGGCTTCGACCGGATTGGCGCCGACGACGAGCAGGCAGTCGGCCCGGACCAGGTCGTCGAACGAGTCGGTGCCGCCCGACAGGCCGAAGGACGCGACGAGGCCGGCAGCCGAGGGGGCGTGGCACAGGCGGGAGCAGTTGTCGATGTTGTTGGTGCCGACCACGGTCCGCATGAACTTCTGGAACAGGTAGTTCTCCTCGTTGGTGGCGCGGGCCGAGGAGATGGCGGCGACCGAGTCGGGGCCGCCGGCGGTGATCGCGTCGGCCAGCCGCCGCGCGACGTGCGCGGCGGCCGTGTCCCAGCCGACCGGCTCCAGCCGGCCGTCGTCCTGCCGCAGCAGGGGAGTGGTCAGGCGCTCGGGAGACACCGCGAAGCCGTGGGCGAAGCGGCCCTTCACGCACGCGTGCCCCCGGTTGACGGGTCCGTCCAGGGCAGGGAGAACGGCCGCGACCGCCCCGTCCCCGACGGCGACGTCCAGCGCGCAGCCGACCCCGCAGAATCCACAGGTCGTACGCACGACCGCCGGCGCCGCCGGGTCACCCGGGCCCTGCCGGAGCAACTCGCCCGACGTGAGGCCGCTGCCCCCGCCCGGCTGCGTGATCGCCCCGGTCGGACACGTGTCGACGCAGCCCCCGCACGACACGCAGTCGGACTCCGCCCACGGCCCGCCCGTCCCGGGGGCCACCGCTGTGTCTGCGCCCCGCCCGGTCAGCGTGAGCGCGAAGGTCCCCTGGACGTCGGCGCACATCCGGACGCACCGTCCGCAGGCGATGCACAGGTCCCGGTCGAGCCGGACGTACGGGTGCGAGTCGTCCCGGCCGCGCCCGCCGGCCCCGCGCGCGTCCTCCGGGCCGATCCCCAAGGTGCGGCACACCCGCGCCAGTTCGGACGGCATCTGCGGCCCGAGTGCGTACGGCGGGAGCGCCGAGACGATCGTCCGTACGGCATCCCGCCGCAGTTCCACGAGATCGGCGGCGACGGCCGAGACCCGTGCCCCCGCGGCCGCCGGCGTCACGCAGGCGGCGACCAGCCGGCCTCCGGCCCGCACCAGGCACGTGCGGCACGAGCCCACCGGGCCCAGCCGGGTGTCGGAGCAGAGCGCGGGCAGCTCCACCCCCGCGGCCGTGGCGGCATCCAGCAGCGACGCGCCCCCGGGCACCTCGACGGCTCGGCCGTCGACTTCGAGCGTGACCCGCGCCGTCCCCTCGGTCATGTCGCCCACCCGGTCGGAAGGCGCTGCCCGTAGGCCCGGACGAGACTGCGCACGGCCGCCGGCAGGCGCCGCCCGAACGCGCACAGACTCGCCTCCTCCAAGACGCGCGAGAGCCGCGCCCACTCCGGCCCGGGATCGTCCCCCGCCGCCGCCAGCTCCAACCCCCGGCGGCTGCCGACGCGGCACGGCGAGCAGGCTCCGCAGCTCTCGGCAGCCGCGAACTGCCACAGGTGACGCAGGACGTCGGCCGGTTCGAGGGAGTCGTCGAAGGCGACGAGGCCGCCGTGGCCGAGAGCGGCGCCCCGGGCGGCAAGGTCCGCGTCGGCCAGCGCCACGTCGAGGCCGTCCGCCGGCAGGAAGCCGCCGAGCGGGCCCCCGACCTGGAGGACGGCGAGCCGGGCCCCGCCCTTCAGCCCGCCGCCGAGCCCCGTCACGAGGTGCTCCACAGAGGTGCCGAGTTCGACCTCGTACACGCCCGGCCGCGCGAACCGCTCCGAGAGACTGACGAGCTTGGTGCCGGGTTCGGAGGCCGTGCCGCGCCGGGCGTGGGCGGCGCCGCCCCGGCTCACGATCCAGGGCAGCGCGGCCAGCGTCTCCACGTTGCCGACCACCGTCGGAGCGTCCCACAGGCCCCGCTCGGTGGGGTACGGCGGCCGCGCCCGAGCACAGCCGCGCCCGCCTTCGAGACTCGCGATCAGCGCGGTCTCCTCACCGGCGACGTACGAACCGTGCCCGGCACACACCTCGACCTCCAGCGCCCGGCCCGTGCCGTGTACGTCAGGTCCGAAGTGCCCCTCCGCGTAGGCCCTTTCGCATGCCGCGCGCAACACTGCCAGCGCCGCGGGGTACTCGGAACGGACCAGCACCCGCCCCCTGCCGGCCCCGCAGGCGAAGCAGGCCAGTGCCAGGCCGGCCAGGACGCGCTGCGGGTGGCCTTCCATCAGGAGCCGGTCGGCGTAAGAGCCGGGATCCCCCTCGTCGCCGTTGGCCACGACCACCGTCCCGGCCGAGCGGCGGACCGCCTGCCATTTCGCGGCCACGCCGTACCCGGCCCCGCCGCGCCCCCGAAGGCCCGACACCGCCACCTGCTCGCGGACCGCCGCGGGGGTCGACGCGGTGGTGGTCCGCCGCCACACCTCCCACGGATCCTCCGCCGCATCACCGGCGCACAGCAGTACCGGGTCGCCGGTGGTGTCGACGCTCGGGATGGGAGGCGCCGCGCGGGGGGTCCGTCCCGTGACCTGATCGGCCGCTCCGGGGCCCGTGCAGGCCAGGACGCCGTCGAGCGCGGCAGGAGCTGCGTAGCAGTGGCCGAGGCAGCGCACGGCCTGGAGGGACACCGCCCCGTCGGCGGAGACGTCTCCCGCCCGGACGCCCAGGGCCCGCTCCACTGCGTCGAGCGGGCGCCCCGCCGTCGCGGCGAAGCACGCCGCCCCGGTGCACGCGCGGACGTGCCGACGGCCGTGCGGGGCGGCCAGGTCGGCGTAGAACGTCGCGGAACCGAGGGCCGCGGCGGCGGGCAAGCCCAGGCCGGAGGCGACGGCGGGAGACCAGGTCGCGCTGTCGGCGGGGTTCGCGAGCCGCGCCCGTGCCAGCTCGTCCAGCAACCGGTCTCCCGGCGCTCCGCGCCGCGAGGACAGTGCACGGAACGCGTCGAAGCGGCCCCCGTCAGCGGTCTGCCGGTCGCTCATGCCTGCTCCATCGGGAGGAGACCGTGTGCTCCCTACCACCGTGACCCACGGCCCCGTGGAGCGCGAGGGCTGTCCGGGGCCGGAAGGGGACCCATCGGCCCTGGCGGGCCACTGCCGACCGTGGTGTGATGAAGGTGACGGAAGGAGTCCTGTGAGGATGCGGAGAAGCGGCTGACGGCCGTGCACCGCACCATCAGGATCCGCGAGAAGCGGGCGGGCTCTTTCCGTCCCCTGGTGCACGCGGACCGATTTCGTCCCGGGGGCCCGGAGGCTCGTCGAGGACGCTCCAGGCAACCGGGCCGAGCAGGTCCGCCACCCTCCGGAAGACGTCCATCAGCAGGTCGTCCACCGTCACCATGCCCACGACGCGCTGTCCGTCGACGACGGGAAGGCGCCGAACGCCCCTGCTGCGGAAGGTCCGGTAGGCGGCGTGGATGTCGTCGGCGACATCGACGGTCACCACGGGGGCGGTCATGACCTCCCCGACCGGATCGTCGCAGCCGAGGCCTGCCGCCACTGCGCGCACCGCGATGTCGCGGTCGGTGACGATGCCGCGCAGCGCTCTGCCCTCCGTCACGATCAGGCAGCCGACGCCGTGGACGTCCATCTGCCGCGCCGCCTCACGGATGGTCGTCGCGGTGCCGACGGACACCGCGGGCGCGGACATGCATGCGGACACGTCCATCCTTCGGCTCCTTCCTGCCGGTCCGGCCGCACCACCGCAGGCGGAGGGCCGCCGTGCCCGGCGGCTCAGCGGCCCGCGCCGGTGTCGTCCGTCTCCCAGGTGAGCCGCCCGGTGACCCGGACGACGCCGTCGACGGAGCGGCACAGCCGCTCGACGACGGGAAGCAGGCTCCGGAACCGCACCACCCCGTGCAGGGTCACCCGCCCGTCCACCACGTCGACGGACACGGCAGCCGGATCCAGGTGCAGGGTCCGGTCGAGGACGTCTCCGGCGATCTCCCGGCGGATGGCGTCGTCGTCGCGCAGGAAGACCCGCAGCAGGTCGCCACGGGTGACGATCCCGCGGAGGACGTCGGCCTCGTCCACCACCAGCAGCCGCTTGACCCGCTGGCTCTCCATGAGCCGGGCAGCCTCGGCCACCGTCCAGTCCGGCCGTGCGCAGACGGCCGGCGCGGACATCAGCTCCTCCGCGGTCGTGCCGGCGGCCTTCTCGCTCTCCCACGGTTCGGGACGCGGCACGGAGCGGAACCAGTCACCCTGGTCGGCGGACTTCGGCAGCAGATCGCCCTCGGAGATCACGCCGAGCGGATGGCCGGCGGGATCGACGACCGCCACGGCGGACACCCTGTGTTCGCCGAGTGTCCGCACGATGTCCTTGAACGTGGCGTTCCGGGGGACCGTGACGACCGCGCGGGTCATCAGCCCGCCCACTTCCCTGTGCTTCACGGCGAACTCCTTCCGGCCGGGGCGGGATCCGACGCCGCGCCTCCCGGCCGCTGGATTCCGCACCTCCCAGCCTGACGGCGCGGGCCCGCGGCGAGTAGGGCCGAGCGGCCCCCGCGCGGGACTGACCGGTCCCGCCGCGTGCGACCCGGGGTGCGCTCAGCCTCTCGGCGAGGCGCCGCGCTGGTGCCCTTGGTACCCCTGGTCCTCCTGGTCGTGGACCTGCGCGGCGATCACCGCCGCCTGGACCCGCCGTTCCACACCCAGCTTGCCCAGCAGCCGCGAGATGTGGTTCTTCACGGTCTTCTCCGAAAGGTAGAGCCGCTTGGCGATCTGGCGGTTGGTCAGGCCGTCGCCGATCAGTTCCAGGACTGCCCTTTCCCGCTCGGAGAGCGTGGTCAGCCGGGCGTCCTCCGGGTGCCCGGCGGGCTCCGGGTCGCGCAGCGAGTGCATCAGGCGGGCGGTGGTGGCCGGGTCGAGCATGGACTGGCCGGTGGCGACCATCCGTACGGCGGAGACGAGGTCGGAGCCCTTGATCTGTTTGAGTACGTACCCTGCGGCCCCCGCCATGATGGCGTCCAGCAGGGCCTCCTCGTCGTCGAACGAGGTCAGCATCAGGCAGGCCAGGCCCGGCATCCGCGACCGCAGCTCCCGGCAGACGGTGATGCCGTCGCCGTCGGGCAGCCGTACGTCGAGGACGGCGACGTCGGGGCGCAGCGCCGGTCCGCGGGCCAGCGCCTGCTCGGCCGTGCCCGCCTCGCCCACGACGGTGATGTCGGGCTCGGCGTCGAGGAGGTCGCGCACTCCCCGGCGGACCACCTCGTGGTCGTCGAGGAGGAACACCTTGATCGGCGCCTCGACGGAGGCGCCCGGTACATCGGACATGTTCGCCGCCTGATCCGGGACACGCTGTGCACGCTTCGCCTGAATTCTCTCAGGAGGGCGGCAATGCGCATCCCAGGCGCGGGGCGTTCGAGCCCGCGGCCCCGCGGCCGGACGGCGCCCCCGCCGGCCTATACGCCGGCCTGTACGCCGGCCTGTACGCCGGCCTGTACGCCGGCCTATGCACCGGCCTGTGCGCCGGGCGAGATGCCCCCGTCGACGTCCATCCGGACGTCGACGACCCCCTCGACCGCCCGGATGGCCCGGGCCAGGAGGGGAACCAGGGCGCGGTCGCGCAGGGGTCCGCGAAGGGTGACGACACCTTCCTGCACGGAGAAGTCCAGGGGCACGTCCGGGGCGAGTTCGGCGAGCACGGCCTGGCGGATCTCCTCCTCCAGCTCCGCGTCCGGGCGCAGGAAGACCTTCAGCAGGTCGCTGCGGCTGACGACACCTTCGAGCATGCCGACCGCGTTCACCACGGGCAGGCGCTTGACGTGCCTGCGGGCCATGATGCGGGCAGCCTCGGCCGTGGTGGCGTCCGGGTGGACGGTGACCGCCGGGCTCGACATCAGGTCCTCGGCGAGCACGCCTCCGGCCTTGGAGGCTTCCTCCAGCTGGTCCGGAAGGCGGGGGTCCTCGAGGCGGAACTCCTCCTTGGGCAGCAGATCCGCCTCGGAGACGACGCCGACGACGCGGCCCTCGCCCTCCACGACAGGGACTGCGCTCACCTTCCACTGGTGCATCAGTTCGGCGATCTCCTTGTAGGACGCCTCGCGGCCGATGGCGATGGCGGTGTGCGTCATGACGTCACTGACCGTGTAGCGAGATGCGGGCATGACCGGCTCCTTCTCCGTGTGCGGTCATGGGCCCTGCCGCCGCCCTGGGGTGCGTGCAGGTCGGGTCGGACCCTCTTCCATCTGAGCACCGGAGGACTGCATGCGCAGGGGCCCTGTGGGCCAGGGCGGAGGTCCGAGTGGCCCACGGGGGCGGGCCGCGGACCCGGCGTACAAAGCACTCGCCGCCGTCGCGCACCGGCGTACCCCGTCAGGAGGCCTTGCCCTTCCTGTGCAGTGCCTGCGGCTTGTGCACAGCGGTCCGGCCGGACTTGTCGCTCTCCACCTCGTACTGAGGCTCTTCCTCCGAGGCGTCGACGGTCCGACCGGCTGCCCGGGTCCGGCCGGTGATCTTATTCCGGACCTTCCCCGTCACCTTCCGGCCGTGGCTGTTCCACGAGACGTCGTCGCCCTTGCGCAGGCCGTCCTTCGCCATGCCGTTCTCCTCGCTCCGTCGGGTGCTGCGATCGGCGGTGGTCCGGCACGGACCGCCTTCTCCACGCTCGTGCACGCGGCGCCGGCACGCACCCGCTGGGACGGACGCCGCGGCCGCGGCATGGTCACGGGCTGCCGAACCGCTCCGGCCAGCGTGCCCGACGCTCGATCCGGTCCAGCTCCGCGGGGGGAGCCTCGGCGGCGCGCGGGTCTTCGGGCCAACGCTCCGCGATGCCGGCGGCCCAGTCGGCCCAGGAGGCGACGAGGCGGTAGTACTCGGTGAGGAAGCCGCCGACGAGCATGGTCTGGGCGGTCCGCTCGGGAAACGGCCCCGTTCCCGCCCTGTACGCCTCGACGGCGGCGAGGTTGTCCGCGTTGCGCTCCTCGGCCCACGCGCGGGCGGCCCGAAGGGTGGCGAGGGTGCCGGCCCGGGTGCCGCAGTCGGCGAAGAAGACCTGGAGCAGCTGCTCGGACTCCACGACCGGGCCGCTCCCGGGCGTCCGCAGCCAGGCGGCCAGCGCCCGCCGGCCGGCGGGGGTGATGCCGTACACGGTGCGCGTCCGCCGGCCGACCGTCTCCCGGGCGGCCTCGGCCAGGCCGAGCCGGACGAGCTTCTTGGGCTCCTCGTAGATCTTGCTCTGCGCGCGGGGCCAGATCCGACCCAGGCTCCGGTCCATCTGCCGTGCGAGTTCGTACGTGCTCCAGCGCCTGACGGCGAGCAGGCCGAGGATCGCGTAGGAGGTGGTGGTGGGAGTCGGCTCGGTTGACATGGTGGCCTCTGAGGCGTATGCCGGAAATGAATAGTCCCTTTGGGAGTATATGCCGCAGGTGGTGATCGGGATGCCCGAGGTGATGAGGGCCGATCCGGCCAACGCAGACCAGGCCCGGGCGTGGGACGGCGACGAGGGAGCCTACTGGGCGGCACACGCCGACGTGTTCGACAGGGCGCTGCGCGCCTACCACGACGCCTTCTTCGACGCGGCGGGCATCGGACGCGAGGAGGCGGTGCTGGACATCGGCTGCGGCACGGGACAGACCACACGGGACGCGGCGCGGGCAGCGGTGGCCGGCAGAGCGGTCGGGATGGACCTCTCGGCCGCCATGCTGCGCGAGGCGCGGCGCCGCGCGGCCGTCGAGGAACTCCGCAACGTCTCCTTCGAGCAGGCGGACGTCCAGGTCCACCCCATGCCCCGGGAGGCCTTCGACGTGGCGATCAGCCGGACCGGGACGATGTTCTTCGCCGACGCGGCCGCCGCGTTCCGCAACATCGCCGCGGCGCTCCGCCCCGGCGGACGCTTCGTGCAGCTCGTCTGGCAGGAAGCGGCCCGCAACGAGTGGTTCAGCGCCTTCCGGGACGCCATGGCCGGGGGGCGCCCCATGCCGATGCCTCCGCCGGGAGCGCCGGGGCCGTTCGCCCTGGCGGATCCCGGCCGTATCCGTGCCGTACTGGCCGACGCCGGCTTCACGGGGGTCGTCCTGCGGGAGCAGAGCGCCCCGATGTGGTTCGGGGCGGACGCCCGTGCCGCGCACCGCTTCGTGAGCGGCTTGCTGGGCTGGATGCTCGAAGGACTCGGCGAAGAGGGCCGGACCGCTGCCCTGCACGGCTTGCAGCAGTCCCTGACCCGGCACGAGCAGCCGGACGGAGTCTTCTACGGATCGGCCACCTGGCTCGTGACGGCCGTCCGTGAAACCTGAGGCCCGCGGGGCTGCCCCCACCCTGTGGCCGGCACTCCCGCCCGCCCGCGGCGGGCGCATGGCCGCGAGGAGCCGGCATCCAGTTGAATGCAGGATGTGGGTGGTGTCGTACGGGGCGGGGGAACGCAGTGCTGCGACTGGAGTCGGTGAGCAAGCGGTACGGCCGCGGCGCATGGATCCTGCGGGACGTGGACGTGGAGGCCCCGCCCGGTGAGGTCGTGGCCGTCGTCGGAGGCAACGGGTCGGGGAAGTCGACGCTCCTGCGGATCGCGGCCGGCCTCTCCCGGCCCACCCGCGGCACCGTGGCCGCCCGGCCGCCCGTCGTCGGGTACGTCCCGGACCGGTTCTCCCCGAACGACCGCATGTCGGCGGCGGCGTACCTGACGCACATGGGCCGCATCCGCGGCCTGACCGCGTCCGTTGCAGCGGCCCGGGCCGGCCGGCTGCTCGACCGACTCGCCCTGGTCGGCGGCAGTCACGCCCCGCTGCGGAGCCTGTCGAAGGGCAACGCGCAGAAGGTCGCCCTGGCCCAGGCGCTCCTGGTGGAGCCCGGGCTGATGGTCCTGGACGAGCCGTGGTCGGGACTGGACGCGGACGCGCACGGCGTGCTCGCCGAGATCATGGCCGAGGTCGCGGCGTCCGGCGGATCCGTCGTGTTCACCGACCACCGCGAATCGGTCACCCGGGCCCGCGCCACCCGGACCTACGCGGTCAGCGGCGGCCGTGTGTCGTTGCGTGGGCCGGACTCCGGGTGGGCACCCGCGTCGGACGTCGTACTGACCCCACCCGGCGGGGGGCGCGCACCGCACGACCTGGCCTGGGAGGAGTTGGGCGGCGTGCAGACGGTGGACCGGGAGGCCGCGGCGGTCAGGCTGCGCGTGGCGCGCGAGTCAGCCGACGCCCTGTTGCTCACCGCGCTCCGACACGGATGGTCCGTCGAGCGTGTCACGGGGGCACCGAACGCCGCGGCGGGCGGAGGCGCGCGGTGATCGCGCTCATCCGCTACACCTTCGCCACTGTGCTGCACACGCAGCGCTACGTTGCCCCACTCCTCCTGTTCACGGGCCTCATGGGGGTCCTGACCGTCAACGGCACCGGCCCGCTGCCCGCCGCCTACGCATCCTCCGCCGGCGCGATGTTCGTCTGCTCGACCTGGCTGGCCGTCGCCGTGACGAGCCTGGACGAGCCGCCGCAGCGGGCGATCACCATCGTCACCGCGGGCGGCCGGCCGCTCAGGGTCCTGCTCGCGGCGATCGGCACGGTCCTGCTGAGCTGTCTCGCCCTGATGGCCGTCGGGCTGCTCTTGCCCCTGTGGCTGGGCGACCACGCGGTCACCGCAGCCGACCTCCTCCTGGGCACCGAGGCCCAACTCGCCTGTGCCCTCACGGGCACCGCCATCGGCGTCTTCTGCTCGCGCCAGGTCTTCACGCGCCAGGGCTACGCTGTGATCGCCGCCGTGGCGCTGCTGTCGGGCGCCCTCTTCACGAAGGGCCTCCCCCCGGTCAACCGTCTGTTCACCCTCATGGCGACCACCCCCGACGCCGTCCCCCTTCTCGTGCCCGCGGGGGCCATGACGGCCCTCTCCGCGCTGCTCCTGACCGCATCCGCGGCCGCTGCCCACTTCGCCGGCGGGCACAGGCAGTAGGACGGCCGCCGGCCGACCGCGCCGCCGCCGGCGGCGGCCAGAGCGCTACGGGGCGAGTTCGCGGAAGCCCCCCGGGTGCGGACCCGGGGTGTGGCGGATGAACCACTCGGTGCCCAGAATCGCCTCGCGGTCCCGGGGCGGGAGGCCGCTGAGCAGGGCGGGCAGGGAGTGGCCGCGGGCCGTTTCGGAGCGGTGTGCGCGGATCGCGGCCCACTTCCGGTCGAGCCAGGGCCGGACGTCCACCCGGGCCGTTGCGCGGTCGTCGGGCACGGTGTGCAGGTGCTTGCCCGCACCGGACAGCAGGTCGGACAGGGCGCGGCTCGCCCGCCGCGGATGCGCCGTGAAGTACAGGGCGCCGGGCTGCCACGGCGGCCCGGCCAGGGGGTGGAGGCCGTCGAGGCCGGCTGCGTGCACGGCCAGCAGGGCGACGCGGTGGGTGTGCCGGTGGTCGGGGTGCCCGGAGGACCCGTACGCGTCGTGGGTGACGACGATGTCCGGGCGGAAGGCCCGGATGTGGGAGACGACGCGCCCCACGGACTCCTCCAGCGGGGCGTCGCGGAACCGGGGCTGCCCCGGCGCGGAGTCGGGGACCCGGAAGTCGGCGTAGCCGAGCATGCGCGGCTCGCCTGCGCCGAGGATGCCCAGGGCGGTGGCGAGTTCGGCGGCGCGGTGGCTGTCCGGGGACCAGGTGGCCGTGACGACGGCGGTGCGTGCGCCTGCGGCTGCGTGGCGTGCGAGGACTCCTCCGGCGACGAGGGACTCGTCGTCGGGGTGCGCGTAGAGCGCGAGGATGCTCGGTGCGGTCATGGGAGGCCCGTTCTGTGCGGGGGACGGACGAGTACGGGTTACGGGAGTCGGATGGTGCGCAGGTGGTGCAGGGTGCGGCGGGCACGTTCCGTGACCTCCGGGTCGGCGTGGCTCGTGCCGTAGGCGATGCCCGAGACGGCGTCGAAAGCGGACTCGCACGCGAGGCGGAGCTCCTCCGCCTCGGTGAGCGGGCGGCCGTACCCGCCGAGGAACGCGGCGCGGAGGTCCGGGCGGCCGGTCCAGGTGTCGCTCAGCCGCACCATGTCCCGGGTGGCCGGAGCGTACTCCGCCCGCTCGAAGTCGAACAGCCGCGGCTCGCCGGCGTCGGTGAGCAGGACGTTGCGGTACTGGAGGTCCCCGTGCGTGGGTACGAGGGAGGGCCGCGGCAGGTCCGCGTACCTCCGGGCAAGTTCCAGGACCAGCTCCCCGTCGCCGGCGCCGAGGTGCGGGCGGGCCGCCTGCAGGTGGCGGTGCAGCTTGTCCGCGGGAGTCCCGGCCGCGGCCGGCTGCGCGGGGGCCGACGTGTGCAGGGTGCGCGCGAGGCGGCCCAGGGCGTGCTGGACGCGGGCTTCGTCGGCCGGGGCGAGGGCCCTGCCGTGGAGGGGACGTCCCGTCAGCGCGGTGACCACCACGGCCTGCGCCGCGGTGTCCGCGGCGACGAGGCGGGGGGCGCTCGGGCCGAGCGCCGGCACCCACGTCCGGTACGCGGCCACCTCCCGGTCGTGGAACTTCGGCCCGCGGTGCCGCTTCAGGAACCAGGTCCCGCCGTCGCGGCCGGTCAGCCGCCACACACGGCTCCCGGTGCGGATCCATGACACCTCCGCCGCCTTCCCGATCCGGCCCACCGCCTTCTCGGCGAACCTGCGGAGGGAGTCCGGCAGTTCGTGCGCCCCGCTCGGCGGGCCCGGTACCAGGCGGGTGCGGTCGGGTCCGGCCGGTGTGTGCTCGACGGCGTCGTCCGGCCGCTGGAAGTGCACGGCGGCGGGCAGCCCCGCGCGGTAGGCGTCCAGTCCGGCCCGGCAGTACGCGACCATCGGGGCGGGCAGCGCGTCCAGCGGGTACCAGTCCATGCCGTCGCAGCGGTGCGGCTCGCGTACGGACGGCTCTCCCTCCCAGCGCCGCACCTCGAAGAAGACGCCGATGCGGGACCCGCCCGAGGGCGGGCGGTGGTGGACGGTCACCGCCGAGGCGACATCCTCCGGCGAGATCAGGACGCCGGTCTCCTCCCGGGCCTCCCGGATCACCGCCTGCGTCATGTCCTCGCCCGGGTCGAGGTGGCCGGACGGGAGGTGCCACATGCCGGTCGCGTACACCGGGCCGGCCCGCCGCGACAGCAGGACCTCCGTACCCTCGTCGCCTGCGCGGCGCAGGATCAGGTGGACGTCGACCGGCACCGTGTACCGGGCTTGGCCGCTCATCAGTGGGTCCTTGACGATGTGACAGGGAGCCTTCGTCGGTCACCGCGACGATCGGATCCGTAGCAGGTGAAGTCGGCGCTGGCCTTGAAGGCGGGGGAGGGTGCGGCGGTCACGTAAGCGTTCTCCGGGTGAATTGGGCCCTGCCCTCAGTGCAGGCGGGGCTGTCTGCGCTGTCGGGGCTCCGCCGTCAGGGCGGACCAGGAGTCACGGGCGTTGGGCAGGCGCCGCAGCTTCCGTCTGCCCGGAAGCTCGGCTGCGCCGAACGCGCCGGCGCCACACCGTGTGTCCCACGAGAGCCAGGGCGGCGACGCATGCGGCGACACGAGTTGTGTTCCAGGTCCAGGCGAAAAGGGGACCCTGCGATTCCGACTCTACGTGCAATCGTTGATTCGCCTCGAAGAAGGCGATGAGCGGCGCGAGCAGGCGGAACAGAAGGCCGCCCACACCGGGAGTTCGTGCGACGTTCCCGATGAGTCCCAAGGGTGCTCCGAAAACGAAGGCGGCTGTTCCCCAAACGAACATCTGCCCCTCGGGTCCGGAGGATTCCACCTCCATCCCGGCTGGAATGGAAGTGGCGAGTGTCGTTCCGGCCGGAATGGTGGGGTAAATGTCCTTGAAGAGGTAGTATGCGACCACGCCGATGGCCAGTCCGACGGAGGCCAGCAGTGCCGACTCCGTTTTGCGCCGACGGAAATAGCCCACCAGTAGTGCGTAGCAAGCCCACGGCCAGCCGCTGGAAAAGACGATACTCAGGGCGGCGCAAACAGAGTAGTCCCATTTTTCGGCAAGGGGTCCCACCAGGCCGAGTGCCAAGCCTGTTCCGAGAGACACGGCGACCGGCGCTACGCGACCGTATGTGATGCGGGTGATTTTCTTTCCCCCGTTCAGTGGGCAAGTCCGAGTTGAGGTGTTGCCGCTCTGGGGCGCCGGAAGCCGCGCATCCCCAGAGCGGCTCGGTAACCTGGCTCACCTTGCGGAGAGTTGCGCCAGGTTCGGTGATCGGGTCTTAGTCGACGCTGTAGTAAGCGGAACACTTATAGGCGAGGCCTATCGCAGCATGACTACCCGGCGCGGAGGTTGAGTATGGCGCCTCGGCCTTCCGCCGCCCTCGACCTTGATCGTCGGCCGCTATCCGACGTTTTGGCTGGTGGCTTGGGGTGGCACGTGCCATCGAAGGCGGCGGCCTGGATGTTGCGGAAGTCTCCGGTGGCGGCCTTGTCGTCCATGAGCTCCGTGAAGGTGCCCGATTCGGCCACGCGGCCGTCCTTCAGGACGTGGATCAGGTCGGCGTGGCGTACCTCCCGCAGGCGGTGGGTGATCAGGAAGATCGTCTGGCCGGTCGTGGCCGCCAGGGACCTGATCCGGTCGAAGACGCGCTGTTCCGCGACCGCGTCCACGGCGCTGGTCCGTTCGTCCACGATCAGGATCTCCGCCCGCCGGTACCTCGCGCGGAATACCGATGCGCTGTCACTGGCCGCCGGAGACCTGGTGGCCGCCGCGGTAGCCGCGGCGAGGAGGGTGCCGAGGCCGAGGGGGTCGTTCAGGATCTGGTCGGCGCCCGAAAAGGCCGCCGCGTCCTTGACCGCTTCGTCGACGATGGGCGGCTCCGGGCGGCCGATGCCGACGTCCCCGCGGAAGGTGAACGGCCAGTGCTGGAAGTTCTGGGACATCAGGGCGACGCGGTCGAAGAGCTGAGGTGCACCACGCCCAGGTACTCCTCGGTCGCGACCCGCTGCACCTTCGGCTCCAGTGCCCCGGTGGCCGCGGTGGAGGTCGAGCCCTTGAGGGAGCCGGCGAACGCCGTGGCGGCGACGGCCGCCGGCGCGGGGACGGCCCCGGTGAGGCGCTCGTGGTACTGCCGTTTGCGAGGCCGTGCCCGAGCACCCTGTTGACGGCGACGAGGCCGACCGCCTGAGCGATGCCGCGGCCGGCCACTGAGGCCGGGACGACCCGCAGGGCCCGCGGGTCGGCAAGGTGGGCGAGGCGCAGCCCGGTGCCGACCGGGCGGGGCAGCCGCCGGGCCGTCAACCACAGACCCGCCGCAGCCGGATGGCAGCTCCGGCCGCCGCGCGGGACCATGGCTCCGGAAGGAATGCCATGACCCAGCCCCCGTCGTCCGACGCCCCGTCCCCGCCTCCGCC
>NZ_RPSE01000249.1:0-9099 GCF_003949955.1 Streptomyces sp. WAC05292 | reverse complement strand
GCAGCAGACCTGCGCACCACCACCGGGGGCGGCCCCCCGGACGACGTCGACAAGGCGCCGATTCCGTTGCTCGAACCCCGCGAGGGGATCCCTCCGGTGGTCGCCGACGAAGACGCCCTCGCCCGGGTGGTCGCGGCCTTCGCCGCGGGCACCGGCCCCGTCGCCGTCGACGCCGAACGCGCCTCCGGATACCGCTACGGCCAGCGCGCCTACCTCGTGCAGCTGCGCCGCGAAGGCGCGGGATCCGCGCTCGTCGACCCGGTCGGCTGCCCCGACCTGTCCGCGCTCGGCGCGGCCCTGGACGGCACGGAGTGGATCCTCCACGCGGCGACCCAGGACCTGCCCTGCCTGCGCGACATAGGCATGGTGCCCACCTCCCTGTTCGACACCGAGCTGGCCGGCCGGCTCGCGGGCTTCCCGCGCGTCGGGCTGGGCGCGATGGTCGAGAGCGTGCTCGGCTTCGCGCTGGAGAAGGGCCACTCCGCCGTCGACTGGTCCACCCGCCCGCTCCCCGAGCCGTGGCTGCGCTACGCCGCGCTCGACGTCGAGCTGCTGGTCGACCTGCGGGACGCGCTGGAGGCGGAGCTGGACCGGCAGGGCAAACTGGAATGGGCCCGCCAGGAGTTCGACGCCATCGCCTCCGCCCCGCCCGCCCCGCCGCGCAAGGACCCCTGGCGCCGCACCTCCGGCATGCACAAGGTCCGCCGGCGCCGCCAGATGGCGGTCGTGCGGGAGCTGTGGGAGTCGCGCGACCGGATCGCCCAGCGGCGCGACGTCTCGCCCGGCAAGGTGCTGAGCGACGCCGCGATCGTCGAGGCCGCGCTCGCCCTGCCGTCCCACGTGCACGCCCTGTCGGCGCTGCCCGGCTTCGGGCAGCGCATGGGCCGGCGCCAGCTGGAGCAGTGGATGGCCGCGGTGGACCGGGCCAAGGCCCTGCCCGAGGCCGAGCTGCCGCAGCCCGGGGCCGCCTCGGCCGGCCCTCCGCCGCCGCGGTCGTGGGCCGACAAGGACCCGGCCGCCGCGGCCCGGCTCTCCGCGGCCCGCTCCGCGGTGTCGGCGCTCGCCGAGCGGCTGAACCTGCCCCAGGAGAACCTGATCACCCCGGACACGGTGCGCCGGCTGTGCTGGGAGCCGCCCAAGCGGCTCGGCCCGGACACGGTGGCCGAGGCCCTCGCGGGCCACGGCGCCCGCCCGTGGCAGATCGAGCAGGTGACCCCGGTGCTGGTCACGGCGCTGGCCGTGACCGCCTGAGGCGCCGCGCCACCCTTCGAAGGAGCCCCCGTCCGACCGGCCGGGGGCTCCTTCGCGTCCGCCGGCAGCGTCCGCCGGTGTACGGGCGCCCGCGCCCGGGCGGCTCGCGGCCGGACCCTGACATCCCGTTACACGATCATGACGTCGCGCCTCTTTTGAACACGCTCAACAAGGGCTAGCTTCTTGAACATGATCAAAACTGAGGGCACCACCACGCGGAACGGGCACGGCGGACAGGACGGCGCGTACGGCGCGTGGGTCCGCCACTTCGAGGCCGAGCGGGAGCGGCGCGCCGCCGCCGGCGATCCGGACTGGGCGCGCGGCGCACGCCTGTCGCCGGCACTGGTCCGCAGCATCCGGACGTTCCAGGTGGGCGAGGACGGCGACGGCTCGGCCCTCATCGACAAGGCCGACCGGGCGGGCGACCCGGAGTACGCCGCAGCGGCGCGGCTGTTCGTCGCCGAGGAGCAGAACCACGCGCGCCTGCTGGCCCTGCTGCTGTCGGCGGCCGGGGCCGACACCCTCGACGGCCACTGGAGCGACGCGGCGTTCGTCCGGATGCGGCGCCTGCTGGGGCTGCGGGTCGAGCTGATGGTGCTGATGGTCGCGGAGGTCGTCGCCCTGCGGTACTACCGGGCCCTGCGCGACGGCTCCGGCGACCCGCTGGCCTGCGAGGTCGCGGCCAGGATCCTGGCCGACGAGGAGCGGCACGTGCCCTTCCACGTCCGGCGGCTGCACGAGGGGCTCGCCGGGCTGCCCCGGCCGGCCCGGAAGGCCGCGACCGCGGGCTGGCGGGCCATGGTCGCCGCGGCGGCGCTGCTGGTGGCGGCCGACCACGGGGCCGCACTGCGGGAGGCCGGGGTCTCGCGGCGCGCCTTCGTGTCGGAGGTGGCCGGCTCCTCCGCCCCCATGGCCGCGACCATGTCGGACGGCCCGGTTCCGGCCGTCCCCGAGCCTGCCGGGAGCCCCGTCGCGGTGTGACGTTCGCCGCTCCTCGGCGCGGGGGTGTCCACACCGGTTACCCGCAAGTAGCATGGCGGGTGAGCGGGCGCTCAGCCGTTGGCCGGGCCGCCCGCGCGCAGCAGTGCCATCCCGCACCTGGAGGAGAGCCAACGTGCCTCGTACCGTCAGGGACGTCGTCTTCGTCGACGGCGTCCGCACCCCGTTCGGCAAGGCGGGCCCGAAGGGCATCTACCACGAGACCCGCGCCGACGACCTCGTCGTGAAGGCGATCCGGGAGCTGCTGCGCCGCAACCCGGACCTGGACGCGAAGAAGATCGACGAGGTGGCCATCGCGGCCACCACCCAGATCGGCGACCAGGGCCTGACGATCGGCCGCACGGCCGGCATCCTCGCGGGCCTGCCGCAGTCCGTCCCGGGCTACTCCATCGACCGCATGTGCGCCGGCGCGCTGACCGCCGTGACCGCCGTCGCGGGCGGTGTGGCCTTCGGTGCGTACGACGTCGCCATCGCCGGCGGTGTCGAGCACATGGGCCGCCACCCCATGGGCGAGGGCGTCGACCCGAACCCGCGCTTCGTCTCCGAGAAGCTGGTCGACGAGTCCGCCCTGTTCATGGGCATGACCGCCGAGAACCTGCACGACCGGTACCCGACGATCACCAAGCTCCGCGCCGACGAGTACGCCGTGCGCTCGCAGGAGAAGGCCGCCAAGGCGTACGCCGACGGCAAGATCCAGCAGGACCTCGTCCCGATCTCGGTGCGCAACACCAACCCCGAGGTCGGCGAGACCGGCTGGGGCCTCGTCACGTCCGACGAGCCGATGCGCCCGGGCACCACGCTGGAGAACCTGGCGAACCTGAAGACCCCGTTCCGTACGCACGGCCGGGTCACCGCGGGCAACGCCGCCGGCCTCAACGACGGTGCCACCGCCGCGATCATCGCGTCCGAGGACTTCGCCCGCGAGAACAACCTCCCGGTCAAGATGCGCCTCGTGTCGTACGCCTTCGCCGGCGTCGAGCCGGAGGTCATGGGCTACGGCCCGATCCCGGCCACGGAGAAGGCCCTGGCCCAGGCCGGCCTGTCCATCGGGGACATCGGCCTGTTCGAGATCAACGAGGCCTTCGCCGTCCAGGTCCTCGCGTTCCTGGAGCACTACGGCATCGCCGACGACGACGCCCGCGTGAACCAGTACGGCGGCGCCATCGCGTTCGGCCACCCGCTGGCCTCCTCCGGCGTCCGCCTGATGACGCAGCTGGCCCGCCAGTTCGAGGAGCAGCCGCACGTCCGCTACGGCCTGACCACCATGTGCGTGGGCTTCGGCATGGGCGCGACGGTCATCTGGGAGAACCCGCACTTCGCCGAGGGAGAGTCCAAGTGAGCACCACCGCTGAGCTCCTGAAGGGCGCGGCCGAGCTGTTCCCGGACGAGGTCGTCACGTCGGCGCACGTCCGCCACCTGGAACTGCCGTTCGACGCGGGGCGTTTCGCGCTCATCACGCTGGACAACGGCTTCGACCACACCAAGCCGACGACGTTCGGCCCGCAGTCGCTGGCCAACCTGAACGCGGCGATCGACCAGGTCGAGCAGGAGGCCCTGGCCGGCTCCATCGTCGGCGCGGGCATCACCGGCAAGCCGTTCATCTTCGCGGTCGGCGCCGACCTCAAGGGCGTCGAGCTGCTGAAGAAGCACGACGAGGCGCTGGCCATCGGCAAGGGCGGCCACGACGTCTTCAAGCGCCTCGCCGCGCTGGCCGTCCCCACCTTCGCGTACTACAACGGCGCGGCGATGGGCGGCGGCGTCGAGGTCGGCCTGCACTGCACCTACCGCACGGTGTCGAAGGCCATCCCTGCCTTCTCCCTGCCCGAGGTCTTCCTCGGCCTGGTCCCCGGCTGGGGCGGCTGCACCATCCTGCCGAACCTGATCGGCGCCGAGCGGGCCGTCTCGGTGATCATCGAGAACTCGCTGAACCAGAACCGCCAGCTCAAGGGCAAGCAGGTCTTCGAGCTCGGCATCGCCGACGCGCTGTTCGAGGGTGCGGACTTCCTGGAGCAGTCCCTGCTCTGGACGGCCCGCGTCCTCAAGGGCGAGACCGAGGTCGCGCGCCCCGAGGTGGACCGCGGCGAGGCCTGGGACGCGGCCGTGGCCAAGGGCCGCGCGGTCGCGGACTCCAAGGTGCACGGCGCCGCCCCGGCCGCCTACCGCGCGCTGGACATCATCGCGGAGGCCAAGGACGGCGACCTGCAGAAGGGCTTCGACGCCGAGGACACGGCCCTGGCCGACCTCATCATGGGCGGTGAGCTCCGCTCGGGCATCTACGCCTTCAACCTGGTCCAGAAGCGCGGCAAGCGCCCGGCCGGCGCCCCGGACAAGAGCCTGGCGCGCCCGGTGTCCAAGGTCGGCGTCGTCGGTGCGGGCCTGATGGCCTCGCAGCTGGCGCTGCTGTTCCTGCGCCGCCTGGAGGTGCCGGTCGTCCTCACCGACATCGACCAGGAGCGCGTCGACAAGGGTGTGGGCTACGTCCACGCCGAGATCGAGAAGCTGCTGGGCAAGGGCCGCATCAACCAGGACAAGGCCAACCGCCTCAAGGCGCTGGTGAGCGGTGTCCTGGACAAGGCCGAGGGCTTCGCGGACGCGGACTTCGTCATCGAGGCCGTCTTCGAGGAGATGTCGGTCAAGCAGAAGGTGTTCGCGGAGGTCGAGGCGGTCGCCCCGGCGCACGCGATCCTCGCCACCAACACCTCCTCGCTGTCGGTCAGCGAGATGGCCTCGAAGCTGAAGCACCCCGAGCGCGTGGTCGGCTTCCACTTCTTCAACCCCGTGGCCATCCTCCCGCTGCTGGAGATCGTCCGCGGCGAGCAGACGGACGACGCCTCGCTGGCCACGGCGTTCGCCGTCGCCAAGAAGCTGAAGAAGACGGCGGTCCTCACCAAGGACGCCCCGGCGTTCGTCGTGAACCGCATCCTGACCCGCTTCATGGGCGAGATCCAGAACGTCATCGACGAGGGCACCCCGGTCGAGACGGCGGAGAAGGCCATCGAGCCGCTCGGCCTGCCGATGTCGCCGCTGGTGCTGCTGGAGCTCGTCGGCCCGGCGATCGGCCTGCACGTGTCCGAGACGCTGAACCGCTCCTTCCCGGAGCGCTTCACGGTCTCCCCCAACCTGAAGGCGGTCGTCGAGGCCGGCAAGCGGGGCTTCTACGTGTACGACTCCGGCAAGCCGGAGCTGGACCCGGAGGTCGCCGCCCTCCTGGTGCAGGGCGACTCGGTGCTGACCGAGGAGCAGGTGCGGACGCGCGTCCTGGACGCGGTGGCGCAGGAGATCGGCCTGATGCTGGAGGAGGGTGTCGTGGCCGAGGCCCAGGACATCGACCTCTGCCTCATCACCGGCGCCGGCTGGCCCTTCCACCTGGGCGGCATCACGCCGTACCTGGACCGCGAGGGCGTCTCGGAGCGCGTGAACGGCAAGCGGTTCCTGGCTCCGGGCGTGGCGAGCGTGCCGGCCTGAACCGCCGCGCGGCGGCCTGACGCCGCGTGAGCGCCGCGGACGCCCGTCCCCCGTCCTTGGGGGGCGGGCGTCCGCCGCGTTCGGCCGGGGGCTTCGGCGGGGCGTGCCGCCGGGGCTGGCAGAATACGGCCCGTGGCGGACGACAAGAGGATTTTCAGCCGCCGGAGCGTGCTCCTCGGGGGCGGCGCGACGGCCGCCGCGGTGACCGCGGGCGGTGCGGCGTGGGCGCTGCGCCCCGGCCGGGAGTCCGGGTCCGCGTTCGGGTTCGGCTTCGGGTCGGGCTGGCGGGGCGGCTCGCAGCCGGTGGTGGGCGCCTTCGACATGCGCACGGGCGCGGAGGTCCTGGCGCCGTCGGCGCTGTTCAACTCGACGGGGCCGCAGTCGTTCGCGTTCGACGACACCAACGGGCAGGTGTTCACGCTCCAGACCGTCCAGGGCGGCCTCCTCCTCGACGGGGAGGAGGAGCCGGTCGAGTACGGGGACCGCAAGTCCGCCGGGGATATGTGCCTGACCAGGATGACCGATTCGGGCATTACGCTCGGGCACATGTATCTCCGGGGCTTCGGCCACGGAATTTCCTTCGGTGTGGAGCCGACGGGCCCGCGCACGTACATATGGCTGGAAGGGCGGGCCGATCCGGAGAGCGGCTATGGCCGTACGGTGGTGCGGGTGCCGTTCAAGGACGGTGCGGTGCTGAACAGTTCCGATGAATCGGTTCGGCATTTCGACCCGGTGCCCGGGTCCACGGACGTCTGCCCCGCCCTCGACCTGGCGGGCGGGCGCGTCCTGGTCAGCCACCAGGAGGGCGGGCTGCACCGGTTGTCGGTGTACGGCATGGAGGACTTCCTCGCGGGGCGGTTCACCCCTGCGCAGACGATCAAGGCGGGCGTGCAGGTCAAGGAAGAGGAATGGTTCCAGGGCTGTGCGCTGCACGGGGATTACGTGTACGTACTGACCGGCAAGCCGTACACCGGGAAAAACGGAAGCAATCCGAGGAAGTCGGGCGGCAACACGTACGTGTCCGCGATCGACGTGCGCACGGGCCGGCCGCAGGGGCGCCACCACGTGACCGTGGCGCCGGACCTGCCCTACCGGGAGCCCGAGGGGATGGCCGTCCGCCAGGCGGCTTCGCAGCCCGCATTGTGCGTGGGATTTTCCGTGAAGGCGAACGACCGGCGCGAGCTGACGGTGTACGGCTTCACGGTGTGAGCGGTGTCTCGGCGGATGTGCCGCGGCATATTCGCAGGCCCCGCCGGTAATCATTGGCCCGCGGTTCACGGCGTGTTCTGGGGCCGTCCATGAGGCTGCTTATACTACTGCGACACTTCACGCGATTCTTATACCTCCATGGGGGAGGCTCCGCATCCATGGGCTCCAAGCGGCTGCGCGCCGTACTCGGCGTTCTGATCACCACTGGGCTCATCCTCAGCTTCCTGGGCATGCTGGTCGCGGTCGCGTTCGTCTCCCTCCCGCTCTTCGCCGGCTGCGCCGCGCTGAGCTACGTCGCCGACCTCATGCTCCACAACACCGAGTCGCCGACCCTGGAGCGGCTGCGCGACTCGCGCTTCGGCCTCACCATGCGCTTCCTGATCCGGCAGTTCCTGCTGCTGGGCCTGTGCGGCGCGGTCGCCGACATCGAGTCGTTCGTGGCGCAGATGACCACCATCGGCCTGCTCCTGCTGTTCATCCTCCAGCTCGCCTACGGCGCCCTGCTCAAGCACGTCCGCAAGATGCGCAACGAGCTGCCCTTCACCACCCGCGGGCTGGACCTGGAGGCGCTCGGCATCCGCCGCATGCCCCACCCGTTCCTGGTGAACAAGCACGTCCGCAAGACCCTCCACCTGGACATCCCGCTGGTCGCCGGCTCGCTGGCCACCATCGGGACGGACGACTGGCGCTGGGTCACATACGGCATGATCACCACCGTCTTCCTGGCCTACTTCTCCCTGCTGGTGCTCGTGCCCGACGCGCGCAACGCGCTGAAGCTCCCGACCGCCGACGAGGCCATCGACGAACTCAACCACCAGCTGGCCGAATACCGCCCCCAGGTCGCGCTGTACTTCACCTTCGCCGCCATCTCCAAAGACTTCATGTACCAGGTGAACATGTGGCTGGAGTCGCTGGAGGCCCTGGACCTGCGCCCCATCATCGTGCTGCGCGAGCGGGCCACCCTGCGGTACCTGGACGCGACGCCGGTGCCGGTCATCTGCATCCCCAAGGCCGACAACCTCGCGCGCATCGAGATGCCCGAGCTGCGCGTCGCCCTGTACCCGGGCAACGCGGGCAAGAACGTCCACATGCTCCAGCGCGCCGAGGTCAAGCACGTCTTCATCGGCCACGGCGACAGCGACAAACTCGCCAGCAGCAACCGCGTCAGCAAGGTCTTCGACGAGATCTGGGTGGCCGGCCGGGCCGGCCGCGACCGCTACGAGCGCATCAAGCACGCCGTCTCCCCCCACCAGATCGTCGAGGTCGGCCGCCCCCAGCTGATGCCCCTGCACCGCTGGACCGGCCGCGTCGCCGGCCCCGTGCCCACCGTCATCTACGCCCCCACCTGGGAGGGCTGGACCGACGACGCCTGCTACACCTCCGTCATCCCGGCCGGCGAGAAACTGATCAAGGCGCTGCTCGCGTACGACCGCGAGATCCGCATCATCTACAAGCCGCACCCGCTCACCGGCTCGCGCTCCGCCGAGGCGGCCGCAGCCCACCGCCGCGTCATCGCCCTCCTGGAGGAGGACAACGCCCGGCGCTTCGGCCGCAACATGACCGACTCCAAGGCCGCCGCGAAGAAGCTCGCCCGGATCGACAAGCGCATCGCCGAGCTGTCCGAGCGCGGCGTCCGCTCCAAGTACCCCGACCTCACCGAAGAGGAGCGGACCGCCCGCATCCGGCGCAGCCGCAACCAGGCCGGCGCCCTGTACTGGTCCGCCGTCCCGGACGCCGCGCACCACGTGGTGACCGAGCGGATCCCCGCCCTCTACGACTGCTTCAACCACTCGGACCTGCTCATCGGCGACATGTCGAGCGTCGTCTCCGACTTCGTGGCCACGCTCAAGCCGTACGCCATCTTCAACCTGGAGGGCCTGCCCGACCAGGACTTCCGCAACGAGCAGCGCACCGCGTACGCCTCGTACCTGCTGGACGCCGACTGCAACGGGCTGACCGAGGCCATCGAGGCGACGCTCAACCCGGAGCAGGACCTGATGGCCCCCTACCGCGAGCAGCTCAAGGAATACCTGCTGGGCGGCGAGTACCCGCCGTCCATCGTCCGCTTCAACGCGGCCGCCAACGACCTCTACCGGCGGGGGCTGAGCGACTTCCCCGTCGAGTACCCCGACGAGGCGGCCTCCACCGTGTAGCCGGCCCGCGCCCCGCCCCTCC
>NZ_RPSE01000248.1:0-9111 GCF_003949955.1 Streptomyces sp. WAC05292 | reverse complement strand
GACCCCCGTCACCGCTCCCGCCGCAGCCACCCCGCAGCCTCAGTCGCCCAGTACGTCAGGATCGTGTCCGCGCCCGCCCGCTTGATGCCGGTCAGCGTCTCCATGATGGCGCGGTCGCGCTCCACCCAGCCCTTCTCCGCGGCCGCCTCGATCATCGCGTACTCGCCGCTGATCTGGTACGCGGACACCGGTACGTCGACGGCCTGGGCGACCCGGTAGAGGATGTCGAGGTACGGGCCGGCCGGCTTGACCATGACCATGTCGGCGCCCTCCTCCAGGTCGAGCGCCAGCTCGCGCAGCGACTCGCGGGCGTTGGCCGGGTCCTGCTGGTAGCTCTTGCGGTCGCCCTGGAGCGAAGAGGCGACGGCCTCGCGGAAGGGGCCGTAGAACGCGGACGAATACTTCGCCGTGTACGCCAGGATGGCGACGTCCTCGTGGCCGGTCTCGTCCAGCGCGTCCCGGATGACGCCGACCTGGCCGTCCATCATGCCGCTCGGCCCGACGACGTGGACGCCCGCGTCGGCCTGGACCTGCGCCATCTCGGCGTACCGCTCCAACGTGGCGTCGTTGTCGACGCGCCCCTGCGCGTCGAGGACGCCGCAGTGGCCGTGGTCGGTGTACTCGTCGAGGCACAGGTCCGACATGATCACCAGGTCGTCCCCGACCTCCGCCTTCACGTCGCGGATCGCGACCTGCAGGATGCCGTCGGGCTCGGTGCCCGCCGTGCCCAGCGCGTCCTTGTTCTCATCCGCGGGCACCCCGAAGAGCATGATGCCCGCGACACCCGCCTCGACGGCCTCGGCGGCGGCCTTCCGCAGGGTGTCGCGGGTGTGCTGGACCACGCCCGGCATCGCCTTGATCGGCAGCGGCTCGCTCAGGCCCTCCCGGACGAACGCCGGGAGGATCAGGTCGGAGGGGTGCAGCCGGGTCTCCGCGACCATCCGCCGCATGGCAGGGGTGGTGCGCAGCCGGCGGGGCCGCGAGCCGGGGAAGGATCCGTACGCGCTCATCTTCAGTCGCCTCTTCGAGCTTCGACAGCAGTCGGGACCCAGCCTAGGGCCGGGTCCGCCCCGCGACGCGTGAGGGCCCGGGTGCGGCTGCACCCGGGCCCTCGGCGCCACTCGCCGTGCGGGTCGTCCCTCAGGTCGTCCGGCGCCGCCGCGCCCCCGGCCGGCGCTCGCTGGGCCGGGACACGGACTCGCCGGCCTCCTTGGCGGCCTCGCGGCGCGCCGCGCCGTACTCGGCGAGGGCTTCGGCGAGCTTGCTCACGCTCGGCTCCGGCGACAGGACGTCGACCCGCAGGCCGTGCTCCTCCGCCGTCTTCGCGGTCGCCGGGCCGATGCAGGCGATGACGGTGACGTTGTGCGGCTTGCCGGCGATGCCGACGAGGTTGCGCACCGTCGAGGACGAGGTGAAGAGAACGGCGTCGAAGCCGCCGCCCTTGATCGCCTCGCGCGTGTCCGCCGGCGGGGGCGAGGCGCGCACGGTCCGGTAGGCGGTGACGTCGTCGACCTCCCAGCCGAGCTCTATCAGCCCGGCGACGAGGGTCTCGGTGGCGATGTCGGCGCGCGGCAGGAAGACGCGGTCGATCGGGTCGAAGACCGGGTCGTACGGGGGCCAGTCCTCCAGCAGTCCGGCTGCGGACTGCTCGCCGCTGGGCACGAGGTCGGGCTTGACACCGAACTCGACGAGGGCGGCGGCGGTCTGCTCCCCCACCGCCGCGACCTTGATCCCGGCGAAGGCGCGCGCGTCGAGCCCGTACTCCTCGAACTTCTCGCGCACCGCCTTGACGGCGTTGACCGAGGTGAAGGCGATCCACTCGTAGCGGCCGGTGACGAGGCCCTTGACGGCGCGCTCCATCTGCTGCGGGGTGCGCGGCGGCTCCACGGCGATGGTGGGGACCTCGTGCGGCACGGCGCCGTAGGAGCGGAGCTGGTCGGAGAGGGAGGCGGCCTGCTCCTTGGTGCGGGGGACGAGCACCCGCCAGCCGAACAGCGGCTTCGACTCGAACCAGGCGAGCTCCTCGCGGCGGGCGGCGGCGCCCTGTTCGCCGACGACGGCTATGACCGGGCGGGCGCCCTCGGGGGAGGGAAGGACCTTGCCCTGCTTGAAGACCTGGGCGATGGTGCCGAGGGTGGCGTTCCAGGTCCGCTGGCGGGTGGTGGTGCCGCCGACGGTGACGGTGAGCGGGGTGTCGCCGGCGCGGCCGGCGGCGACGAGCTCGGCGCAGGCGGCGGGGACGGTCTCCAGGGTGGCGGAGACGACGACGACGCCGTGGCCGGCGCCGACCTCGCTCCAGCACTGCGCGGAGGCGTTGCGGGCGTCGACGAAGCGGACGTCGGCGCCCTGCTCGCCGCGCAGCGGGACGCCCGCGTAGGCGGGGACGCCGACGGCGGTGGCGACGCCGGGCACGACCTCGAAGGTGATGCCCTCGCCGGCGCAGGCCAGCATTTCGGAGGCCGCGTTGCCGTCGAGGCCGGGGTCTCCGGTGACGGCACGGACGACCCGCCTGCCGGAGCGCGCGGCCTCCATGACAAGATTGGCGGCGTCCCGGATCACCGGTACTCCGGCGGCCGCTGACGCCTCGTCAGCGATCGTCAGCTGTGGCGTGTCCACTCCGGCGCGCGCGTGCGTGCGGACGACCTCGAGCACCTCGGGCTCCGCGATGAGCACATCCGCGGCGGCGAGCGCCTCGACGGCGCGCAGCGTCAGCAGTCCCGGGTCGCCGGGGCCCGCACCGAGGAAGGTGACGTGCCCGTGCCCGGCGGCGGCGACAGGGAGAGCGGAGGTGGTGGGACGTGAGGGGTTCAAAGGGATCGCTCCCCCATCAGACCGGCCGCGCCCTTGGCCAGCATCTCGTCCGCGAGTTCGCGGCCGAGCGCCATGGCCTCGTCGTGCGACTGGGGCACGGGACCGGTGGTGGACAGCTGCACGAGCGTCGCGCCGTCGAGGGTGCCGACGACGCCGCGCAGGCGCATTTCATTGACAATCTGCCCGTCGGCCAGAAGGTCGGCGAGCGCGCCCACGGGGGCGCTGCAGCCGGCCTCCAGGGCGGCGAGCAGGGACCGCTCGGCGGTGACGGCGGCCCGGGTGTGCGGGTCGTCGAGCTTGCCGAGGGCGGCGATGAGGTCCGCGTCGGACGCGAGGCACTCGACGGCCAGGGCTCCCTGGCCGGGTGCGGGCAGGACGCTGTCGACCGACAGGTAGTCGGTGACTTCGCCGCTGCGGCCGATCCGGTTGAGTCCGGCGGCGGCGAGGACGACGGCGTCGAGCTCGCCGTCCCGCACGAAGCCGATGCGGGTGTCGACGTTCCCCCGGATGGCGACGGTCTCGATGCGCTTTCCGAGGGTGCGGGCGTAGTGGTGGAGCTGGGCGGTGCGGCGGGGCGAGCCGGTGCCGACGCGGGCGCCGTCGGGCAGCTCCTCGAAGGTCAGGCCGTCGCGGGCGACGAGCGCGTCGCGGGGGTCCTCGCGCTGCGGCATGGCCGCGATGACGAGGTCCTCGGGCTGCGCGGTCGGCAGGTCCTTGAGCGAGTGCACGGCGAAGTCGACGTCGCCGCGCAGCAGGGCGTCGCGCAGGGCGGTGACGAAGACGCCGGTCCCGCCGATCTGCGCGAGGTGCTCGCGGGAGACGTCGCCGTAGGTGGTGATCTCCACGAGCTCGACGGACCGGCCGGTGACGGCCCGCACCGCGTCGGCGACGTGCCCCGACTGGGACATGGCGAGCTTGCTGCGCCGCGTGCCGAGCCGGAGGGGCTGGTCGGAGCGTGAATTCATGATGCCCGTCCTGAGTCGTGGGTCTGGTTGGCCTGGCCGGCCGCGGCCGCCCCGTCGGCCCGGCTGACGGAGGCCACCGTCTGCGGGTCGAGGTCGAAGAGTTCGCGCAGGGCGTCGGCGTACCCGGCGCCGCCGGGCTCGCTGGCGAGCTGCTTGACGCGCACGGTGGGGGCGTGGAGGAGCTTGTCGACGACGCGGCGGACGGTCTGGGTGACCTCGGCCCGCTGCCGGTCGTCGAGGTCCGGCAGGCGCCCGTGGAGGCGTGCGACCTCCATGGCGACGACCTCGGCGGCCATCGCGCGCAGGGCGACGACGGTGGGGGTGATGTGGGCGGCGCGCTGGGCGGCGCCGAAGGCGGCGACCTCGTCGGCGACGATGCCGCGCACGGCGTCGACGTCGGCGGCCATGGGCGCGTCGGCGGAGGCCTCGGCGAGGGATTCGATGTCGACGAGGCGTACGCCGGGGATGCGGTGCACGGCGGCGTCGATGTCGCGGGGCATGGCGAGGTCGAGCAGGGCCAGGCGTACGGGGGTTCCGTCCGCGTGGCTGCGGGTGCCCTTGCGCGGCTGCCGCTGGGCGGCGGCCTCGCCCTGGTCGGCCCAGGTGCCGTGGAGTTCGAGGTCGGTGGCGTCGACGCCGGTGAGGGCGGCGCGCCCGGCGGCGGCCGGCGCGTCGGCGGGGCAGCCGTCGCGGTCGGTGCCGGGGGTGCCGGTGAGGGTGCGGGCGACTCCGGCGTCGGCGAGGCGGCCGCCGGCCGCGGCGACGGCCGCGAGGCGCGCGACGACCTCGGGGTCGAGGCCGGCGGGCAGGGCGGCGGTGCGCGGGCCGGCCTGCGCGGGGAGCGTCCGGGGCGCCGCGGCCGGGGTGTGGGCCAGGGCGGCGGCGACGTCGTCGCCGGTGAGGACGAGGCCGGTGGCGCCGGTGCAGGAGACGACGACGTCGACTCGTGTCAGTTCGTCGGCGACGGCGGCCATGGTCACCGCCCGGGCGGCCACGCCTGTGCCTGAGGCAACCAGAATCTCGACGAGACGGTCGGCGCGCGCGCCCGTCCGGTTGGCGACGACGACCTCGGCGGCGCCGACCCGGGCGAGGGTGGCGGCGGCGAGGGAGGACATGGAGCCGGCGCCGATGACGAGGGCCCGCTTCCCGGCGGCCCAGGACTCGACGGGTTCGCGTCCGGCGGTCAGCTGCTCCAGGCCGAAGGTGACGAGCGACTGCCCGGCCCGGTCGATGCCCGTCTCGGAGTGGGCGCGCTTGCCGACCCGCAGGGCCTGCTGGAACAGGTCGTTCAGCAGGCGGCCGGCGGTGTGGAGCTCCTGGCCGAGCGCCAGGGTGTCCTTGATCTGGCCGAGGATCTGGCCCTCGCCGACGACCATGGAGTCCAGTCCGCAGGCCACCGAGAAGAGGTGGTGGACGGCCCGGTCCTCGTAGTGGACGTACAGGTACGGGGTGAGCTCTTCGAGCGCGACGCCGCTGTGCTGGGCGAGGAGCGTGGAGAGTTCGGCGACGCCCGCGTGGAACTTGTCGACGTCCGCGTACAGCTCGATGCGGTTGCAGGTGGCGAGCACGGCGGCCTCGGCGGCCGGTTCGGCGGCGAGGGTGTCGTGCAGCAGCTTCACCTTGGCGTCGGCCGACAGCGAGGCGCGCTCCAGCACGCTCACGGGTGCGCTGCGGTGGCTCAGTCCCACGACGAGGAGGCTCATGCCGGCATCACCGCCGGGACGTCGCCCTCGGGGCCGGGCTTGCGGGCGCCGGAGGCGGGGCGGGCGGCGGGCGGCACGACGGCGGCGGCGGAGTCCGCACCGGCCCCGGCGGAGGCGGAGGCGGTCGCAGCGACGGCGGCGGCGGAGTCCTCGCCGGCCTTGCGCTGCTCGTGGAAGGCGAGGATCTGCAGCTCGATCGACAGGTCGACCTTGCGCACGTCGACGCCGTCCGGGACGGAGAGGACGGTCGGCGCGAAGTTCAGGATGGAGGTGACGCCGGCGGCGATCAGCCGCTCGCTGACCTGCTGGGCGGCGCCCGCCGGGGTGGCGATGACGCCGATGGAGACGCCGTTCTCCCGGATGATCTTTTCGAGGTCGTCGGTGTGCTGGACGGGCATGCCGGCGACGGGCTTGCCGGCCATGGCCGGGTCGGCGTCGATCAGCGCGGCGACACGGAAGCCGCGGGAGGCGAAGCCCCCGTAGTTGGCGAGGGCCGCGCCGAGGTTGCCGATGCCGACGATGACGACGGGCCAGTCCTGGGTCAGGCCGAGCTCGCGGGAGATCTGGTAGACGAGGTACTCGACGTCGTAGCCGACGCCCCGGGTGCCGTAGGAGCCCAGGTAGGAGAAGTCCTTGCGCAGCTTGGCGGAGTTGACGCCGGCGGCCGCCGCCAGCTCCTCGGAGGAGACCGTGGGCACCGAGCGCTCGGAGAGCGCGGTCAGGGCGCGCAGGTACAGCGGAAGCCGGGCGACGGTGGCCTCGGGGATACCTCGGCTGCGGGTCGCCGGTCGGTGAGTTCGGCCAGTTGCCACGATGCTCCTGCGGGATGAGCGGGGCTGAAGGCGGTCCTCTGTCCCGAGACCGCCCCGTCGACAGCAGGCTATGTCTTTGTGAACGCGTGCACAAAGATTGTGTCCGCTTTGTCCGACCAAAGTGACCGGGGTCACGCGCCCTGGGCCCGTGGCCGAACGGCGCACAACGCACCGAACCCGTTCAGATCCTGCCGGGGGCAAACCGACACACACTCCTCACCCATACGCCCCCGAGAACCCACAAAACGCCCATGATGGTAGCCGCCGGGCGGTCAGCCCTCCAACGCCCGGCGCAGCCGGTCCGGGTTCACCCTCCAGAAGGTGTGCTGCTCGCCGTCCACGAGCACCACCGGGATCTGCTCCCAGTGCCGCCGGTAGAGCTCCTCGTCCTGGGAGATGTCCTTCTTCTCCCACGGCGCACCCACCTCGGCGCAGACGCGGGCGACGACGGCCTCGGCGTCGTCGCACAGATGGCACCCGGGCTTGCCGATGAGGGTGACCATCCGCTCGCCCGGGCTCTTCTTTTCCTTGCGGCGCAGCAAAGGGCTCATGCCCCCATTCTCCCGCCCCGCGCGCCGGCTCCCGCGCACCGGGGAGTTCACGCCCCGGCAATCGCGCGGTTCGGGAAGTCCCGAACACAGTGGCTATGCTCGCGTCATGGCCGCTCGAGGATGGCTCACCCCCCGTAGGCGCTCCGCCACCGCGCGGAGCGTACTGGCAGGCGAGGCCTCGGCCGAAGCCGCCCGCAAGACCGCCCGGGTCCTCGAAGCGCGGGCTCCGGAGGTCGCCCGGCCCGAGCCCGCCCTGCCCGAACCCGTCGAACCGGAGTTCCCGGTGGCCGGCGACGACCTGGCCGCCGCCTTCTTCGACCTCGACAACACCGTCATGCAGGGCGCGGCGATCTTCCACTTCGGCCGCGGCCTGTACAAGCGGGAGTTCTTCCGCCGCCGCGAACTCGCCCGCTTCGCCTGGCAGCAGGCCTGGTTCCGGCTGGCCGGGGTCGAGGACCCCGAGCACATGCAGGACGCCCGCGACAGCGCGCTGTCCATCGTCAAGGGGCACCGGGTCAGCGAGCTCATGTCCATCGGCGAGGAGATCTACGACGAGTACATGGCCGAGCGGATCTGGCCCGGCACCCGCGCCCTGGCCCAGGCGCACCTCGACGCCGGCCAGAAGGTGTGGCTGGTGACGGCCGCGCCGGTCGAGACGGCCACGATCATCGCCCGCCGGCTCGGCCTGACGGGCGCCCTGGGCACGGTCGCCGAGTCCGTGGACGGCGTCTACACCGGCCGCCTGGTCGGCGAGCCGCTGCACGGCCCGGCGAAGGCGGAGGCGGTGCGCGCGCTGGCGGCGGCGGAGGGCCTCGACCTGGAGCGGTGCGCGGCGTACTCCGATTCGCACAACGACATTCCGATGCTGTCGCTCGTCGGACATCCGTACGCGATCAATCCGGACACAAAACTGCGCAAGCATGCCCGAGAGCACGACTGGCGGCTGCGCGACTATCGGACCGGCCGCAAGGCCGTGAAGGTCGGCGTCCCCGCGGCTGCCGGGGTCGGCGCGATCGCGGGCGGCGCCGCGGCCGCCATCGCCCTGCACCGCCGCCGCAAGTAGCCTCCGCGGCGCCCGGGCGGCCCTCCGCCTGCACCGGAGCGGCCCGACCGCCCGTACGGCGGCGGCCGCGCCGTCCCGCCGGGCTGCCCGGCGCACATTCCCCCAGCCCTACCCGCGTCGGCGGGCGGGCACGCACGCCTGCGCGACCCGGTCCGGAGCCAGCCTGGAACTGCCCATTCCGCGTCACCGACCGATCAGCAAGCGATCACCAATTGCGACCGAATATGCCTTCGACACGCAACAGAAGTGTCGGAATCGATGATTTCTGCAACTGGGTGTAGTGCCGCCTGTACGAAGCGTTATTCTCCTCAGACGCATGCCGCCGCCCATCTGTCGCCACGACGGGTGAACGGCCTCGCACTGCACGTGATGGAAGCTCTGCCTCTGGGAGTCCCGTGTACCCACCTGTCGGGGTTGACGCCTCGGGCCTGGCTACGCTGCGCGCAACGGTCCTGGACCACCTGCGCGGCTTCGTCCCCACCGCGTACGCCGTCCCCGCCCTCGCCGCCGGCCTCGGCCCGGTCGGCCCTTGCTATGCCCTGGCCGACGGCGGAGCGACGGTGGGCAGACGCGGTCGCACGGCCGGCGGCACCGCCACCTCCGGCACCACCGCCCCGGCCGCCCGCCGGCCCACCGCGGACAGCGACCAGGCCCGCATGATGGACCTGGTCGAGCGCGCGCAGGCCGGCGAGGCCGAGGCGTTCGGCCGGCTGTACGACCAGTACAGCGACACGGTGTACCGGTACATCTACTACCGCGTGGGCGGCAAGGCGACCGCGGAGGACCTCACCAGCGAGACGTTCCTGCGCGCCCTGCGCCGCATCTCGACCTTCACCTGGCAGGGGCGCGACTTCGGCGCCTGGCTCGTGACGATCGCCCGCAACCTGGTGGCCGACCACTTCAAGTCCAGCCGCTTCCGCCTCGAAGTGACCACGGGCGAGATGCTCGACGCGAACGAGGTGGAACGGTCCCCCGAGGACTCGGTGCTGGAGTCCCTCTCCAACGCCGCCCTGCTGGAGGCCGTCCGCAAGCTCAACCCGCAGCAGCAGGAGTGCGTGACCCTGCGCTTCCTCCAGGGCCTGTCGGTCGCGGAGACGGCCCGGGTGATGGGGAAGAACGAGGGCGCCATCAAGACCCTCCAGTACCGGGCGGTGCGCACCCTGGCCCGCCTGCTCCCGGAAGACGCCCGCTGACCCCCTCCCCGAC